>JAHIPN010000050.1 GCA_018894595.1 bacterium | reverse complement strand
TAAATCAAGGTAAAATTGGAGAGCCTTATGCGGTATTTTGGAATGGGTTTACTCTAAATACTTTGAAGAATAATAAATATGCTCAAACTAAATGGCGTAGAAATCACCAATATAAAGGAGGATTTGTTACTGATGCAGGAATTCATTATATAGCAGCCTTGAGAGATATGTTCGGCAATATTAATCATGGGATTGCTTTTACCAAGAGGGTGAATCCTAATATCGGGGAAATGGATTCTATGAGTTTTCAATTCCGCACGGATAAAAATATTTATGGGGTGCTTAATACATTTTATAGTTCAAAAGGTTATGAACAAGATTGTGTTTTAATTTCTGGCTCAGAAGGAAGTATCTTGATTGAAAATAATAAACTTACTTTGAGAAGCGAAGAGGTAATAACATTTGAGGAAGTAATAGAAGATGACCAGGGGTATAAAGAAGAGTTTGAAGATTTTTATAGAGGTATACGTTTAGGGGAAAAAGTAAAAAGTTCATTTTTTGAAGGTTATAAAGATTTACAGGTTATTATGGGAGCTATAAATTCTACGAGTAAATGGAAAAATTTAGAATTAAAATGATTTGAAGGAAAATACAAAATTGTATCAACCATTTGAATTAAAAATGATTAATCATATCAGTAAAATTAATCAAATTAAAAAAATTACAATATGACAGGGGACGGTTCTTTGTCACACAAATAAATAAAATAGGGACAGACACTATTTTAATTATTAGGGGGAATAAGATGAAGATAGGAATGATGTGTCTTTGGAATGCCGCTAATGGTCCTTCCATTCATGCGGAATTGTTGGGTCGAGCCTGGGTGAAATTAGGCCACCAACTTAAAATATTTTCTGCCCGGAAACATCCTGATGCCCGTCCAACCTTTCAAGAAGACGAGGATTTTGGATTAATGGGGTCAGGCTTCACAAGTTCACAAAATGTAAAACGAAAATAGGAAAAAGTGAAGTTGTGAGAGAATTCTTAGATGAAGAACTTATGGAAATGGAAATACCTGCTGATATTTTAAAAGAAGAGGAGTAAATGGGGTCAAGCTACTTTTTAGTCTTAATATAATCAGACGAATTGGGATAATAAAATAGGTTTAGTTTATTTGAAGAATTAAAAAGCATCATCTCAAAAACATCAGGTGTTCCAGTTAGGCGAAATGCGGACTTCTGTGTGCAAAATAACCGACTATGTAAATCTATTTAAGCTTAAAAAGAGGGTAACCTATTATGGTGAAACAAGAGCAAATGAATAACCCCTACGATATATGCAGTTGGAGACCGGCTTCCAAGTGCAAGGATTGTACCATTGCTGGTCATCTGAAGTGTCGTTATAACCCAGGAGACCTACTTCATTTTATAGGCCTGTTCCTTTCCTTTTTGATTCCAGCTGTTATTGGAATGATATTGAGTGGCTATGGTTGGTATCTTTTGGGTTGGCTTGGCTTGGCGATAATATTTTTTGGATTTTGGGAGACTCGTATCCTTTGTAGTCATTGCCCTTATTATGCTGAAAGGGGATCAACGCTGCATTGTATCGCCAATTATGGTTGCCCAAAATTTTGGAAATACCATCCAGAACCGATTAGCAAGTTAGAGAAAATTCAACTTATAATCGGTTTTATTATAATGTGCGGTTATCCTTTTCCATTTTTGATTCTCGGTGAACAATTCATTTTAACTCTTCTTACTCTATGGGGAGGAATAATGTTTTGGTGGACTTTGCAAAAATACATCTGTTCTAAATGCATCAATTTTTCTTGTCTTTTAAATCGAGTACCCAAAGAGGTTGTCGATGAGTATCTTAAACGCAATCCTATAATGAGAAAAGCATGGAAAGAAAATGGTTGGCGAATAGGAGGAACAACGGGAGATTATCATGACAAATATCACAAATAGAGATTAATAAATAAATAGGGACACATCCCATTTTCTTCTGAATTCGACAGGGAATGGTTGAACCAGCTCAATAATTCGGTAACTTTTTCTAACTTTTCAGAATGGGGTTTGTTTGTGGCATTATTTGCCCGAAATGCAGTAAAGTCAATTCTATCATAAAATATTATAAAAAAATCTTTGACAAGAAGGATTGTCTTATTGTAAAATAAAATTACCTGCAATCGAATGCATAATTATATTAATACTTCTTGAGTTATCTACATTTTTTCTTTGGACTTATAATTTATCTGCAAACGAAGTGAAATATAAAAAGTCTGGATTGGATATCGAGCCAAGAAATTTTCGGTTAAATAAAAGTAAAAAATAAGTTTAAAGAAGTTATTTAAATATAATGCAATCGTTCGCATTTAATATTTAAAATTGCCTAAATCAACATTAGAAATTAACTTATAAGATATTTTAAAATTATTAATTGATATAAACGAAATTACTTTGGTGCAAAAATTACTAAAATTCGGTTTCTTGAAAAATTAAGAAATTCCCTGTGACTATACCCTGAAAAAGAGATTTTCCATTAAATAGCAGGGAACCAATAAGAGGAGGTGAGACATAAGGCGAAAATTTTTCCTAAATGTTTTTAAAGTTATAAAATATTTTTTGGAGGTAAAAAATGAAAAGTAATTTAAAAACTGGTTTGTTTATATTTATCGTGATCTTCTTGTTTTCGAGCATTTTCCTATCTTCTTTCGCAGCAGAAAAAGAATATAAAATCTATGTAGTAGTTCATGGTGGTATTGCTGACCCATTCTGGAAAGTTTGCGAGAAGGGGGCACTCGATGCAGGTGATCTATATGATGATTTAAAAGTGATTTATACCGGACCTGCAGTATTTAAACTTGAAGAATTCATAGCCTATGTAGAGGCAGCATTAGCAAGCGAACCCGATGCTTTGGTATGTACCTTGACTGCACCTGAGGCTATGGATGAATCCCTTCGAGCAGAGATTGCTAAAGGATTGCCAGTAGTAGCGATTAATGCTCCAGACCTTAGAGACCCCGAAGACAGGATACCTGTTTTAACTTATGTTGGTGAAGATAGTTACTTCATCGGGGTTAAGGCAGCTCAGGAGACATTAGAGAGATTTACTCCCAAACGCGCAATATTTGCTAACCATCATCCAGGAGCCACTAACATCGAAGCAAGAGGAAGAGGTTATATAGATACCATGAAAGCAAAAGGTGTGATTGTAGAATCTCTGGATATTACCGAGGATGCAGTTAAAGGAGCCGAGGTGGTAGCTGCATATTTAATGGCACATCCCGAAACTGATGCAATTTTCTGTTCAAACACTCTTCGTACAGAGACGATTGTCCCACGTTTAGAAGCAGATGGAATAAAAGTAGGAGTAGATGTAAAGATTGCCCAAATGGATAGTTCTTCTAAGATACTCGAATACATCCAGGAAGGTAAAGTAATGTTTACTATGGATCAGCAACAATACCTGCAAGGTTACCTGGGAGTAGTATTTGCTTATTTAAGTGCAAAATATGGATATATTCCTCCACCGGCACCAGTGTCCACAGGACCGGCAGTCATTACTGCAGATGATATTCCTTCTTTGGGGGATTTAGTTAAGGAAGGATACAGGTAAACATTAAAAAGAAAAAACGATAGTCGGATGGATGTCGGGTGGTGTTATTTATTAAGCACCACCCGACACTATATGAAATAATAATGGTACTTTGGAGGAATTTATGAAAGAAGCACCAGATAACTTAAAGATTAAAACCAAAAGACAATTTTTAAGTTTTTCTCAGATACGTAGATGGCCTGAATTTGGAGTGATAATTGCTTTTCTAGTATTGCTTGCAATTTTCTCCATTTTTTCATCTAAATTTTTAACCCTACGTAATATTACCGGGATACTCACTATAGTATCAGAATTAGGAATTATGGCAATCGGTGTAGCTTTTTTAATGATTGCCGGAGAATTTGACCTCTCGGTTAGCAGCGTTTATGCCTTATCAGGTTTTTTATTTGTAACCTTATCAAATAGCCTTAATTCACCATTAGCCTTCATTATTACTTTGACATTTGCAGCTTTTATCGGCTTTTGTAATGGAATGATAACCCTACGAGCCCATATCCCTTCGTTTATAGCAACTTTGGGTATGATGTTGTTTTTAAGAGGATCACTTTTGGCTGTTACCGGAGGTGAATCGGTTAGTTATAAAAGTGATATCATTATGCCTACCTTATTAACCCGATACATAGGTCATGGTTTTCGACCTTCTCATATCTGGTTCTTCTTACTCACTCTGCTGTTCTCACTTGTCCTTACTAATACACGTTATGGAAATTGGGTATTTGCAACTGGTGGGAATAAAGAAGTAGCAAGGGCAATGGGAGTAAATGTAAATAAAGTAAAGGTAACAAATTTCATGTTATCATCTCTAATGGCCTCATTATCAGGTTGTATCGTAATAAGTAGATTTAATCTGGCCAACGCATCATTTGGAACAGGAATGGAATTGGAAGCAATTGCTTCAGCGGTTATCGGAGGAACCTTCTTAACCGGAGGTTATGGAACAATCATTGGAGTATTTTTTGGAGCATTCCTCATGGGTATGATGAGGACTGGTCTGGTAATGATAGGAGCACCTGCCTATTGGTATCAAACATTCGTAGGAGCAATTTTAATAATAGCGGCAACAATCAATCTCAAGCTTAGACGTTTAGAGATGTAAAGGTGAAGGAGGGTCATAACTTATGCAGGAAGCTACCTCATTAGCAAAAATGGTTAATATAGAAAAATATTTCGGAGCAGTCCAGGCATTAGAAAAGGTAAATATCGAGGTTCGATCTGGGGAAATCCTGGGTCTTTTAGGGGATAATGGCGCAGGTAAATCTACTCTTATAAAAATCCTTGCCGGTGTTTTTCCTCCAGATAGAGGTGAAATTTTTTTTGAAGGCGAGCGGGTAAACTTTTCATCTCCAAAAGATGCGAGAGCAATGGGGATTGAAACAGTTCATCAGGCACTATCTTTAGTAGATATAATGAGTATCTCCAGGAACTTTTTTTTGGGAAGGGAACCAACCAGAAAAATAGGGCCGATACACTTGCTTGATAGAAAAAAGATGAACGAAGAATGCGAAAAGGCTCTTACGAGATTAGGCGTAAGGGTAAGATCCCCAAATGAATTTGTATCGATTTTATCCGGAGGAGAGAGACAGGCAATATCAATAGGAAGAGCTATGCATTTTAAAGTCAAACTCCTTATCCTTGATGAGCCTCTTGCGGCTTTATCAGTTAGAGAAACGAGGGAAGTGCTTAGACAGGTAGAAAAAGCAAGAGAGTCAGGAGTTTAAGTTATTTTTATCACTCACAATGTTTATCATGTTTATCCTGTTGCGGAAAGATTTGTGATGTTAGATAGGGGGATAAAAATAGGAGAAGTGTATAAAAAAGATGCCAGTCCGGAAGATATTATAGAGATAATAGCCACCGG
>JAHIPN010000049.1 GCA_018894595.1 bacterium | reverse complement strand
GACGCGTCCCCTAGTTTTAAAATACTCGCCTCCCCTATTTTTCATCTCCCCCGCAATCATCCTTATCAACTCCGGCGTAGACACATCCTGCCCATCACTCACCAAAAAAGTCTCACCGGCTGCCTTAGGATGTTCAACACAAACACCAATCGCATCCACCAAATTCCCAACATAAAGAAAACTCCGCCGATTATTAATCCCCTTAAACGGTAACGGCATCCCAGAACTAACAAGCTTAATCAAGCTTTTAAAATTAGCCTTCACCCCCCGCCCATACACCAAAGGCAGCCGCAAAATCACAACCTCAAGCCCAGTCTCCTTAGCTACAAAAGCTAATACCTGCTCAGCCTCCATCTTACTAACCCCATAAGCATCCTGTGGCGCAGGCACATCCTTTTCTGTATAAGGTAACCGCAACCCTCCGTCATTGCACCCCGAAACCCCCTCCGTCATTCTGAGGCCGCAGGCCGAAGAATCTCGTACCCCCTCCGTCATTCTGAGGCCGCAGGCCGAAGAATCTCGTACCCCTTCCCCATTTACCTTAACCGAACTAATAAAAATAAACCTCTTCACCCCTGCCTTCGCCGCCATTCGCGCCAATCGCTCAGTCCCAAGCACATTAACTTTGCGAAAAGCATGTAGCTTGTCATTCCCGCCCCGTGTCATCCCCGCCACTCTTGTCATTCCCGCGAAAGCGGGAATCCATGCACAGGGTAAACTCCAGCGGGAATCCATAACATGCACCCTACCTGCTAAATGAATAACCGTATCCACTCCAACTAAAGCTTGCTGCCAGTCCGTTAACTCACCCAAGTAAATTTCTAATCTTACTACTATCAACAAGCAAGGTTCCTGTTAATTTCTCCAATTCTTCTGCCTTTCCCACAACCCTACTCAACGCCTTTAGAATCCCCGGATGCAAACAAAATAAGAAATAGGGGACGTTTCTATTTTTCCAAAACTTAAAGCAAGAAAAATAGACGCGTCCCCTAGTTTTTACTTGATTTAAGTTTTCTGTTTCCCGAGCAATCATCTTAATCAAATCCGGCGTAGACACATCCTGCCCATCGCTTACCAGAAAAGTTTCGCCTCCTGCCAACGGGTGAGAAAAAATAGCACATCTCCTTTATTTTTTTCAATCTTTACTCCTTCGGAGGGAATCTAACAGGAATACTCTTTCTCCAATTAGCATCAATTATTTCTTTCGATTTTTCTAATGCCTCCGCTTTGTCCTGCGATTTATTACATTGTTCAATAATTTGATCTGCTTCTGCTTTCATTCGATCAAGATTTAACTTAAGCTCATTTGAGCGTTTTTCCCAATAAAAACTTTGATTTTCTAAATTCTTAATACGTTCGTCCTTCAATGCTCCTATATGATATGCATAAAAAGCATTAAACCCAACAATAACAAAGAAAATTGCCCAGCCTATAATATCTTTTATGGTTATTTCCCCTGTTTTCATTCTCACCCCTTTTTTTTGGAATTTAGGAATCGCTACCTCATCATTTTTTTAGAAACCCAAAACGTTCCCTAGTTTTCCATATATTATGACTTGCTAACTCTTTGGTATTCTGGCACAAAATATTGATTAAGGATAGACCGTGAATTAGGATCATTTTTATGAACTAAATGCCCATTTTCACGATTAAACCGAAAACTACTATAGAATTTACCATCTATTCCAAAGATTTCTAATGAACCACCCCTAACTCGCCATGAGTTTTCGTTATCGTTTTTCCCTTCACCAATTTCTCCGTTAACCAGAAATGTGATGATTTTACTTTGATTCTTTAATGGGCAATATATGAACTCAAATCTTCGATTATGGATAAATTTACGGAGGCATCGGTTTTCCCGCCACCATTTTAAGGGAATAATAAGCCATTGTAAAACAAGTAGCACAAACTCAATAAATTTATTCATAATTGTCATCCTCTCCTTCTTACATTTCAACGCGTCCTATACACCAAAGTTTGCCATTTTTCCATGCATCACTTATCGATGTTGGCCTATGAACACAAATCCATGGAAAAATATAAATTGATATTAGACTTCTATCTTCTGATACTTCAAAATCAATCCTCAGATTAAACTCTTTATTTAAATTATCAAATATATTAACTCCCATAGAGCTTATTGGTTGATTCTGCAATAAGTTATAATAGCTTGGCCAAATTTTATTCTCAAATTTTTGAATAAAATCTTCCCTTTCTTTACCTTCCCATTCCGCATCTCCTGTATCTTTCCAAGTAATTTTCATTTTAGCATCCTTACGCTATTATAGAAAAAAGGTAATTTCCGTTTTCTGAAAATTACCCATTAAATTTAACCTGCCTTAACCACATTTCTACCCCTTTGTATTAATAATAATTATCCTACTCCCATAAATCTAGAATCAACCACTTTTTTTGACTGTTTTACTTTTAGGTATTTAACTAACTAACACCTTTATTAACCGTCTCCCTAACCCCCCTCCAGCGTCCACGGTGGCTTCCAGCCAAGCAAATTCCTGATTTTACTGCTGTCAATTCCCGATCAAAATATTCATTGACGATTGTTCAGTAAAAATAGTAACAAGTGCAAATAAATAGGTGTGAACCCAATATTCCAATATTCCCACATTTATACAGCATCTTAAGAAACCCACTCAAATTATCGCAGACCCCCATGTATTCCGCTCCAGTTATCTGCCTGCCGTAAAGTTTCGACCATTTCTCTCTCAATGTCCTTAGTTCACCGTTTTTCCCTCAAGCGTAATAGTAAGAGTTGCCGATCCCTTAATACGCGCAATATAAACATTTCCTTCTGTATCTACTCCAAGACCTAGCTCAATTGTCTTTATTCTCGATTCCTGCCCTCGATACATAACAAACAACTTATCCAGTTCTAACAATGTCTTATTTAAGAGCCCTACTGGCATTTCAAGTAAAACTTCTGGTATTGTTTCAAATTCTCCGCCATAACTAGCATTAGTGTAATGAACTAAAGCACCTTCTGTAGCAAGCGGAGCTTGCATTAAAATATAACCCTCTTTAAAAGGCCTTGCGTTTTGTTTACTATAAGGCAGAATAATTGTTTTTGCCTTGCCTTGCCCTATGAGCTGTGCTTCTTCTTTTACCACCTCTGTTTTATTACTTACCTTCTGTTGTGCATAAGCCAAAGATGAAAATGTAAATAAACATAAGCATGTTACCAGAACTATTCTCATACTACACCTCCCGGTATAATCCTCACCCGTATATTTGGGTAAGGAAGGTTACTGTAATAAAATAAGAAAAATTTCTTGTAGGGAGACAGCTTGCTCCCCTCCTCTCTTAACAAATATATTTTTCTTCTAACATCCAAAATTACCTACCTGATGAAGCCCCGTTAGGCGCGGAATCAGGTCGGGTGGATTGATTTCTACCCCTTTGTATTAATAATAATTATCCTACTCCCATAATCTAGAATCAACCACTTTATTTGACTGTTTTACTTTTAGGTATTTAACTAACTAACACCTTTATTAACCATCTCCCTAACCCCCTCCTCCAACGTCCACGGCGGTTTCCACCCCAGCAAATTCCTAATCTTACTACTATCAACAATAAGAGACCCAATTAATTTCTCCAATTCTTCTGCCTTTCCTGCAATCTTACACAACGCCTTTAGAATACCAGGATGCAAATAAAATAAGGAACAGGGGACGTTTCTATTTTTCCAAAACTTAAAGCAAGAAAAATAGACGCGTCCCCTAGTTT
>JAHIPN010000048.1 GCA_018894595.1 bacterium | reverse complement strand
GCTATCGGTAATCAGTTTGAAGTTTGTGTAAAATTAGAAAATAACGGAAAAATATATGAAGGTAAAGTATCTGGAAAAAATTGGGAAGAAAATCGGGAATATTTAGTGGCTAAGGCTGCCTTAGAGGGGATAAGTTCTTATTTAGAGGGTTCAATTTTCTTTCAAGTAGATGAAATAAAAAAGATTGAGTTAGATAGTAAAGAGATAATAGTAGTTTCTATTAATCTAATCGATTCAAAAAGAAAGGAAAACTTAGTAGGTTCTACGGTAATTAAAGATGACTTCAATAAGGCAATAGTAAAAGCAATCCTTAAAGCAACTAATCGTAGAATTTTTACAAAAGAAAAATAAATAAAAAATTAGGTCGGTGAGGCCCTTATTTACAACTAATAATATAATAAAAGATGTAGCAGTTTTTTGAGCGAAGCGAAGCGGTTTTAATTGTTTGAAAAACAAATATAAACCGTGGAGGTGCAAGAAATGAAGATTAATAAGGCAAAACTAATCAGCTTATTAACTAGTGTCCTGGCTCTGTTATTAGCCGGTGGCGCTAGAGTTACTTGGTGGTAATATAAATAATAAAGGCACACCGGCCTAATTTTATTTAATTTTGAAGGAGGTTATAACTTGTCGTTAAAGTTAAAAGTTTATATAGTAGTGGTAACAGCATTAGCTATCATTCTCTTTATATATTTAGCACCTTCTTTACCCTTATCCCCTAAGATATGGTGGGTATTTATTTTTTTTCTTATTATATCTACCTTTGCTGAATTTTTTTCTGTTAAGTTGCCTGCAGGAGGAGCTATAAGTATCTGTTTTCCTATAGATTTCGTACTAATTTTAGTCTATGGACCAGCCTTAGCCATGTTAATTACTGCTTTGGGCGCATTAATTGGCGAGGCGATAGAGAGGAAAAGATCATGGTATAAAATAATATTTAATACCTCTCAGTGTGCTTTGACAGTTGGAATTGCAGGTGTCGTTTATCAATATACCGGTGGAATTATTGGTTTTCAAAATTTTTTTAAATTCATCGTTCCGGCTGCTTTGTGTGCCTTTATTTATTGTCTTATAAATTTGATATTAGTTACTGTGGTTATACTTTTAGACCAAAAGAGTAGGATTACTGCAGTTTGGAGAATCAACTTTAAAGAGATATTACCTAGTTATTTAGCCGAAGCCCCTATTGGTTTTCTTATGGCTGTCATATATGTACAGGCTGGGGTTTTAGGTATTTTACTCTTCTTCCTTCCTTTATTACTGGCTCGTCGTTCTTTTGAACTATATACCAAAATGCGCAAAGTATATTTAGAAACCATTCGTGCTTTAGCAGCAGCCATTGATGCCAAAGACCCCTATACTAAAGGTCACTCAGAAAGAGTGTCGGAAACCTCTGTAGCTTTAGCTCAAGAATTGAATTTATCCGGTCGAGACATTGAGAATATAGAATATACTGCTTTACTGCATGATATAGGGAAGATTGGCATAGCGGATAGTATTTTAGGTAAGAAAGACAGCCTAACCAGCCAAGAGTTTGATAAAATAAAAGAACATACAATTATGGGAGCAAACATTATAGAACCGGTAGATTTTTTAAAAAATTCCTATAAGGCGATTTATCACCACCATGAAAAGTATAATGGCAAAGGTTATCCGGATGGAATAAAAAGTGAAGATATACCTATATTAGCTCGAATAATTGCCGTAGCAGATGCTTATGATGCCATGGGTTCTGACCGTCCTTACAGAAAAAAGTTAAATAAAGATAAAATATTAAAGGAACTAAAGGATCAATCCGGAAAACAGTTTGACCCCAAAGTAGTTAAAGCTCTTATTTCGGTTCTTGATAAAGAAAGAGAAGAATAAATGTTATATGTCTATATTATAATTATTTCTATTATAATAGGACTGCTTCGTAATGGTAAGTTAAGCAGTTTGAGCCAGATTTCGCTAAAGAGAATAGAATTGATAGTATTAGCCTGTTTAATTCAGGCTGGATTAATCTTTTTGGGGCCAAAAAAAGTAAAATTTGTTCTTGATTACAGTTCTTATATGATAATTTTCTCTTATATTGTGCTCCTATTAGCAGTTTGGAATAATAAAAAGTTAAAAGGAATGAAAATTATCTCCCTGGGAATAGTATTTAATTTTATGGTTATTGTGGCTAATGGCGGCCATATGCCAGTATTATTGAGCAGTTTGTATCAAGTAGGGTTAAATGATTTTGCCCTTGTATTAAAAGAAGGTACTTATGTTACCCATACTCTGATAACTGAAAAGACCTTATTTAGATTTTTAGCTGATGTTATTCCATTGTC
>JAHIPN010000425.1 GCA_018894595.1 bacterium | reverse complement strand
TTATCACAACTTAAATAAAATAAGGATAATTATGCTTATTCATACAAATAATAAGCTATAATAAAACAAGGGGTAGGTCTACCCGAAGCCAGAAGAAATTTTTTCACCAAAGAAAACTACCCCCAAAGAGTTGACACAGACTTTGAATTTTATTGTCTTTACTATTGAGATTATTTAGAGTAAAATATATGGGGATTAATTTAGTATCGAGTTAAGATAGCGTATAGCGTTTAGCGTAGAGCGTATAGAAATACAGTGACAAGTAATAAGCAATAAGTAATTAGTAATAAAATATAAGGTGCAAGTTATTAATTTAAACAGTTAACCATTTAAACTAAAAACAGAGGAGTTTTTAATGAATAAAAAAGTAATTATTGATGTGGGTCTAACCGAAGAGAGGGTGGCCGTAATCGAGGGTGGCCGATTGGTAGAAATCCACATTGAGAGAATTGAAGATGACAAGATTGTAGGTAATATATATAAAGGTAGAGTAACCAATGTTTTGCCTGGGATAGAGGCAGCATTTGTAGATATTGGAATTGAGAAAAACGCTTTTTTGCATATCGATAAAACTGCAGATGATCAAGATAAAGATAAAGAGTCGGCTACAGAAACCGATTATAATTTTGCTTCCAAAACCGCTTTGAATAAAATCAAAGTTAACCAGGAGATAATGGTGCAAGTAGTAAAAGAGGCTATACCTCCTAAAGGAGCACGGGTAACCACTAATATTAGCCTCCCGGGCAGGTATTTAGTTTTAATGCCCAATAGCACAAATCTTGGTACTTCTCATCGGATCGAAGAAGAAAAAGAAAGAGAAAGGTTGAAAAAAATCGTTCAACAGATGAAACCCAAGAATGCAGGATTGATTATTCGAACTGCTGGCTGGGGGAAAGAGTTGGAGGATTTTTTGCCCGATCTGGATTTTTTGACCAGATTATGGAATAAGATTAAAAACAGAGGGATGAAAGCCAGGGCTCCCATGTTATTACATGAAGACCTGACTCTGACTTATCGGATTATTCGAGATCTGCTTACCGAAGAAGCAGAAGAAATTTTAATAAATTCTAAAAATGAATACAAAAATATGTTAAAGTTTTTAAAGACCCTATCTTTATCGGAATTAGAACCCAGAGTATCTCTTTACACAGGAGAAAAGCCCATATTTGAGGAATATAATATAGAAAAAGAAATTAACAAAGGCCTACAAAAAAAGATATGGCTTAAATGCGGAGGATATTTGGTTTTTGACCAGGCGGAGGCCTTAACGGTAATCGATGTAAACACCGGTAAATTTGTTGGTAAAAAAGATATGAGAAAAACCATTTTGAAAACCAATTTGCAGGCGGCTGAGGAGATAGGACTTCAGTTAAGGCTTCGGGATATTGGAGGGATTATCATAATCGATTTTATCGACATGGATAATCAGGAAGATATAGAAAAGGTAGTAAATAAATTAGGAGAAAGTTTTAAAAAAGATAAAACCAAATCTAATATTATTCAGAATACTGAATTAGGTCTGGTTGAACTTACCCGAAAGAGATCCAGGAGAGATTTGGAAAATATGTTAAGAATTACTTGCCCTTATTGCTCCGGAACGGGCCGGGTTTTGTCTGCCGAAACCGTAAGCAATATGGTTCTACGCAAGTTAGAAGACTTGTGTAATACTTCAAGAGCAGAAGCCGTTCTATTAGGGGTACATCCTAAAGTAGAGGAAAATTTATCCGGGGCAAAGATGCTGTTGATCAAACAATTAGAGAAAAAAGGAAGAAAAACTATTTATATCAAGTCTTCAAAAAATATTCACATAGAGAGGATAGATGTAGTGGCTGTCGGCAGGTTAAAAGAAATAAAGAAAATTAAACAAATGTTTAATTAGTCGTTAGTATATTGTATATCGTATATCGTGAAGAAAGAAAAAAAGAGAAGAAGCATTAAGAGTCCAGGAGTCAGGAGCCAGAATCTAGAAAACAGAAGTGATAATGTTATATAGAATTTGGCATTTGGTGTGTAAGTTTATTACGATATACGACATA
>JAHIPN010000424.1 GCA_018894595.1 bacterium | reverse complement strand
TAAGATGGTACTGGATCAAGTTGGGAAAATCGGAAAGGGGAATGGAGTAAAAACCATATTTATTAAAGCAGAAGAAGTAGGAGCAGAGGCAGTAGCTTTAGTAGATGGTGATCTTACCAGTATAACCCCGGAATGGTTAAAATATCTGATTCAACCTATATTAAAAGAATATGATCTGGTTGCCCCCTTTTATGCAAGACATAAATATGATGGGGTGATTACCAATCATCTGGCTTATCCTCTGACTCGAGCACTTTACGGGATTTCTATCAGACAGCCCATTGGGGGAGAATATGGCCTGTCCGCTAAAATGGTGAAAAAAGCGTTAGTTCACCCTCTTTTCCCGGCTGAATTTGGAATAGATATATTTATTACTACGGTTGCTGCCTGTGAAGATATGAAGATGATAGAAGCAAAACTGGGGATAAAGAGTCATGATTCCACCAAAGATTATAAAGACCCCAAGGTATTGTTAGTTCCTATGTTCAATCAGGTAACGGGAAGTATTTTGGACTTAACCATTTTTTATAAAGATTTTTCTAAAAGGAAAGTGGCAGATAAAAGCATAGAGAGGATTGGAATAAAAGAAGTTGAAACACCTAAAGAAGTGGTTATGGATATATCAGGGTATATAAACGATTTTAAATCTGGATATGAAGAGACAATAAAGGAAAAGAATTTTTTCTTACCAGAAGAGATAGTATCTTCTTTAGATAAAATAACTAAAAGTTTTGGTGGGCAGGACTTTAATTTTCCTATAGATTTATGGGCTCAAATAGTATATTATAGTTTAAGTTATTATGAACAGAAAAAAGATAGAAAAGAAGATATTTTAGAGATATTAAGAATTTTATGGCAGGGGCGCTTAGCTAGTTTTGCTATTGAAACAAAAGATTTAGATATGGAACAGTCAGAGGAAATAATTCAACGGCAAGTAGAAGCTTTTAAGGAATACAAAGAAAAAATGTGGCAATGATGAAAAGGCAATATATATAATGGTAGAAAAAAAAGGTGTAGAAAAAAAATATTCTATCGGCGTTGATTTAGGAGGAACGAATATTGTCAGTGCAATAGTGAATTACCAGGGGAAGATAGTAAACCGCCTGAAAGTTCCAACTTTAGCCGAAAGAGGTAAAGAAGCTACCATTAAAAGAATAATAGAGACCATCCATGAAAATATTATTCAATCCAACATAACTCTTGATGATATAACAGGAATAGGGATTGGAGCACCCGGCCCTCTCGATGTTAAAAAAGGAGTCATCAATTTTGCTCCCAATCTTCCCGGATGGAGAGATGTCCTTTTAAGAAAAATATTGGAAGATGAATTTAATATGAAAGTTGTTTTAGAAAATGATGCTAATGCAGCTGCCTGGGGGGAAAGGTGTTTTGGGGCAGGTCAAGGGGTAAATAATTTAGTATGCTTTACCCTGGGAACTGGAATTGGCGGCGGGATAATTATTGATGGCAAGATATATCATGGTAATAATTATGGAGCAGCAGAGTTAGGACATATGACCGTAAATAAAGATGGGCCTCGTTGCAATTGTGGCAACTATGGGTGTTTGGAAGCTTATTCTTCAGCTACCGGGATTAAAAATAGAATAAAAAATAGAATTAAAGAGGGAATAAAGAGCGAGTTCTTAAACTTTGATGATAATGATGAGTTGTTTGAATCGCTCAGATTAAAATCAATTTTTGAAGCTGCCCGCAAAGGAGATAAATTAACTAAAGATATAGTCGAAGAAGCAATTTCATATTTAGGTATAGCTATTGCCAATATAGCCAATATATTGAATCCTGAAATGGTGGTATTGGTTGGAGGAATAACTAACGAAGGTGATAAATTACTTATTCCCCTTAGAAAGGAAGTAAAAAAAAGAGCATTTTATTCCAATTATAAATCTCTTAAAATTGTTATTGGCAAACTGGCTGGAAACGCCGGTGTTCTTGGTGCAGCAGCTCTCCCGTGGATTCTCAATAACTGTTCCTGCTAAGTCAACCTTTTTGGAAATAAGGATACAAGTTTTACGTCAGGAGATAGCTAAAAATAAGAAAAGTTAAAATAAATACAAATAATTGAAAAAAATAGATATTTTTTATTTATAAAAGAGGATTTTTTAAATTTTTATCGAATTATAGTAATATAAGTAAAAAATTAAAAGTATTGGAGGTAAAAATGTCAAAAAATTTAATTATTTTATTTATTATAATTTTATTAATTGTTGGCGGTTTTGGTATTTATACTTATGATCAATCCAATCAAGCAAAGAAAGAAGTGGAAGAAAAAAATCTTAAACTGGAAAGTAATGACGCACTTATTTTAGAACTGAAAGAAAATATACAAGAAAAGGAAAAACAGATTGGAGAACTAAAAGCAAATTTAGCAAAAGGGGAAAAAGATTTAGAGAAAGAATATGCTGATAAATTATCAGAGCTAACACAAGAAAAAGCCAAACTTGAAGTTTTATTAACTGAAAAAGAAGAAACAATTAAAACCATTGAGAGACAAAAAGAAGAATCAGAGCAGATTGTTTTTTCTAAGGACGAACTTATTTCAGAACTGAAAGAAAATATACAAGAAAAAGAAAAACAGATTGAAGAATTAAAAGCAGATTTAGCAAAAGGAGAAAAAGATTTAGAGAAGGAATATGCTGATAAATTATCTGAATCAATGAAGGAAAAAGGACAAATTG
>JAHIPN010000423.1 GCA_018894595.1 bacterium | reverse complement strand
TTGAAAATAAAGGGAAAATATATAAGGATTTTTCGGTATTTATGACCCGCACCAATCAGAAAACCCATCAGATAATCCAAGATAATATCCATAGAGTACCCCTATCTAATGGCACCATCCAAAGTGCAGCTATCAGATATTGTCCCTCTGTAGAAGATAAGATAATTAGGTTCCCCGAAAAAGAATCTCATCAAATATTCTTGGAACCAGAGGGATATAATACTGAAGAAATTTATTTACAGGGATTTTTTACCAGTCTACCTGCTGATGCCCAGCAGGAAGCTTTGCACACTATTGAAGGCTTAGAAAATTGTAAGATTATCCGCTATGGATATGCTATTGAATATGACATTATATATCCTAATCAATTAAAATACTCTTTAGAAACTAAAGCAATTAAAGGATTATTCTTAGCCGGACAGGTTAATGGAACCTCGGGATATGAAGAGGCAGCTGAACAAGGATTACTGGCGGGTATAAATGCAGTACAGTTGACACGCGGTAAGGAGCCCTTAATCCTTGACCGTTCAGAAGCTTATATTGCCGTAGAGATAGATGATTTAGTTACAAAAAGTGTGACTGAACCTTATCGTTTAAGAACCGGACTGGCTGAATATAGACTTTTATTAAGGCAGGACAATGCGGATTTAAGGCTTACTCCTTATGGATATAAGCTGGGGCTAATCTCAGAACAAAGATATAAAAAATTTCTAAAGAAAAAAACACTGGTTGAAAATGAAAAGGAAAGATTAAAGGAAGTAATCATTCATGCTACCCAAAAGGTAAATGAATTACTAAATAAATTGGGCACTACCCCTCTAACTGAGGCAGCTACTCTGGCTGCTTTACTTACCAGGCCTGAGGTAACCTACAATCAAACTGTTTCTATCGATCCTAACAGACCAGAATTGCCTGCCGAGATAAGCGAGCAAGTTGAAATTCAAATAAAATACGCAGGATATATTAAACGACAAGAAATTC
Organism: bacterium; assembly: GCA_018894595.1. The sequence goes on along the minus strand of JAHIPN010000423.1, from coordinate 1,284 downwards.
AGGTAAAAAGATTTAAGAAATTGGAGAATTATAAAATACCCAAAGATATCGATTATTTTAATATGCATGGTATATCCCATGAAGGCAAGGAGAGGTTTTCAGAAGTGCGTCCAATTTCTTTGGGCCAGGCTAAAAGAATCCCCGGAATAACCCCTTCAGACATCGCCGCCTTGATGATAAATATTGAAAAGATAAAAAGGGTTAAGAGAGCATAAATAATATTAAATAAGATTAAATTCTCCTTTTGCCTCTGTTCCATAATTAATTACATCGGTTATAGGGCATTTTTCTTCTATTAAATTATGAAGTTTACGAACCTTTTCTTCTGGAGCTTCTGTTTTTATTTGAACTTCATATCTAATTTGTTTAAATCCTCTCCTTTCTCTTCCCTGTTCATCCACCCAACCTCCGGGAATCATGTCTCCTTCCAAATTAACTACTAAATCCTCTATGTTTACTTCAAACTTCTTTGCATAACCACGATAAGTTAATATTACACATCCTCCTAATGAAGCTAAGAACAATTCTACCGGATTGGGAGCAGTATTTGTTCCTCTCAATTCTAAAGGTTCATCTATAAAAACCTTAAATTCTCTTATTTTGGTTTCTACTTTAGTGCCTTCTATCCATTTTGTTTGTGCCTTATAGGTTCTAATTTTCATTTTTTCTTGCCTCCTATAGACAGGCGAGACGCCTGTCCTACTATATACTACCTATCCCCTTAGGTTATCAGGGCGTATGCAATAGGCCCCTACATCTTTTAATTTCTATCTTACGCGATACTCGATACGCAATATGATTCTATTCTTGTGCCTGATTTCTATTTTTTCCACTAAATACGATATACGATATACGAAAATACTATTCACTAACGACCAATTTTTCTGCTGCCTTTAAAGTATTCTGCATCAGCATAACATTAGTTATCGGCCCTACCCCTCCGGGAACCGGAGTAATAACCGATACTTTATCTAATACTTCCTCATAAGCTACATCCCCCACCAATTTACCTTCTACCTCATTAGTCCCTACATCAATAATTACTGCTCCCTCTTTTACCATATCTCGCTTGATTATCTCTGGTTTACCTACTGCAGCAATCAGGATATCTGCCTGACGAGTAAAGTGGCTTAAATCCTTGGTTCGAGAATGGCAGATAGTAAGGGTAGCATTGGCATACTGTTTTTTCTGGAGAAGTATGAGGGCCATTGGTCTTCCTACAATATTACTCCTTCCCACGATAACGGTATGTTTCCCTTCTGCTACAATATTTTCTCTCTTCAT
>JAHIPN010000047.1 GCA_018894595.1 bacterium | reverse complement strand
AACTGTCTTACCTATTTTACACTACAAGTTTGTCTCTGATTGGTAAAAACCTGATCAGGCACGATTGGATACATATGGTCAATGTCTATATAATTCTTATCTATCTTGCGATAAGTCTTGTAATCTTATTTAAAGTTACTCGCTGGAAAACAACTTAAGTAAAGTTTGTTGACAAGATCTCTCAATTTGGGAGATCTTATTTTTCATATTTTCTTGTAATAGGTAAGTTTTTCCAAAAAATTTACAATCGATATTACAGGATTGTTACGGTGCCGAGGTTTAGTCTCGGCTTCTTCAATTCATGGTGACCTTATCTTGGGCAATTCCGTAAATGAAGTTAAAGGCTTTAGTGATAAAGCCAGGGAGATATCTAAGGGTTCAATACCATTCAAGATGCCGGTCTGAATAATACTCATCATCACCGCATGGTTGGAAGCCCCCAAAGCTGAACGAACAAAATAAGGGGTCAGGTCCCCCGTTGCCTCACATAAAAATATAAAGGAAAGCTGATACGATGCCTCAAGTAGAAATATACACGAAACTACTTGAAGGTTTTGTACTTTTTTAAGAGATAATTCGGATTTATTGGAAAGTCTTTCAAGAACACCTGCTCCAAATAAACAGATTTGTGGAGAATGCGAAAATTTGTGGTTTTGCTATAAATATATATCAATATTTCAAATTGCCCCTTCAAAAAAGAAAGTATAATATTATCTTGATTTTTCAAATGGGGAGATGTCTATACCGAGTGGCTATTATTGACAGGATCAAAATAAAGGCAAAGCTATCAAAAAACAGAAGGGAAGAAAAATGGCATAGATCTATTTATTCTTTTAAAAGAAGTGGTGCACTTTTGGAGTAAAATATGGGGTACTTTTCGCTTGAAATTTCCATATGGAAGATGTATAATCATTGTAGATACATTCTATAGCTCTATAGCTCATTTTTGAAAGGAAGGTGCTATATGCAAACCAAGATTAAAAAATGGGGTAACAGCCTGGCATTACGAATTCCCAAATTATTTGCATTAGATGCAAACCTGAAGCTAAATAAATTGGTTGATTTATCTATCGATAAGCATAGTATCATTATTAGGCCAATTGGTGACAAAGAATATTCGCTCGAAAAACTTTTAAAAGGCGTCACTGAGAACAATCTCCACGGAGAATTTAACACCGGAGCAGCGGTTGGAAAAGAAATCTGGTTTTGATGGGTAGTGTACTTATAATGATTCGGGCCAAAAAAGGGTTTCTGGAAATTTTTGCTTTATATATTTTTTGTTTAATTTTTATTAAGTAAAACCTTGGTTTGTCGGGATTCCGTTCTTCTGAGTTATTTTTTCTTATGTCCCCTCTTTTTTGATTAATGGCCTAAAACTGAATGTAATTTAAAATATTTGGCTCAGATTTCACAGGTTAAAATCTCTAAATTATCCTTTAATCTTCTCCAATTCTCTTATTTCTTTCTCCTAATTTCGACACTTGCAAGTAATTTTAACCATTTAGCTACCTCAAAGCATTATAAAATAACCATTTTGTTTTTTAGTTTCAGAAATTGTAATGCAAATAATACGAAATAAATCTTTATAGAATGTTATTATACTATAGTGTATAATTATTTTAAAGGAAAATAAAACGAGATTTTAAATTATAATTGTAGCTTTTTAAAAGGTGTTGTAAATGACTGAGAGATTTAATTTGGTATCTGATTATCCCCCTCAGGGCGACCAGCCCCATGCTATAAAAAAATTGGTAGAGGGAATACATAATGGTTACAAACATCAAACTTTACTGGGAGTAACTGGTTCAGGTAAGACTTTTACTATGGCAAATGTAATTCAAAAAGTTCAATTACCCACTCTAGTTATCTCGCACAATAAAACTTTAGCTGCTCAATTGTGCAGTGAGTTTAGAAGGTTTTTTCCTGATAACGCAGTGGAATATTTCGTAAGTTATTATGATTATTATCAACCGGAGGCTTATATTGCCCGTACCGATACATATATTGAGAAAGATTCCTCCATAAACGAAGAGATTGACCGTTTAAGACTCTCTGCTACCAGCTCCCTCTTAGAAAGAAGAGATGTGATTATTGTTGCCAGCGTATCTTGTATATACGGGTTAGGTTCTCCTGAAGATTATCAAGAATTAGTATTAAAAATTATTAGGAACGAAATTTTCAAAAGAGATAATATTTTAGAAAGGCTTATAAACATACACTACGAGAGAAATGATATTGATTTTCACCGTGGGTGTTTTAGAGTTAGAGGAGATGTAATTGAAATATTTCCTTCCTACTTAGAATATGCTTTTCGTATAGAGTTATGGGGTGATAGGATAGAAGCAATTTTCGAGATAGACCCTCTAACCGGAAAAGTTATAAAGAGAAAAGATAAATTGATAGTTTATCCGGCAAAACACTTTGTTACTACTAAAGATAAATTAGAAAAAGCGATTTTGTCTATTGAAGAAGAATTAAGCGAAAGATTAAAGTATTTTAAAAAAGAGGGAATGCTCTTGGAGGCTCAAAGATTAGAGCAAAGAACTAAATACGATTTGGAAATGTTAAAAGAAGTGGGATATTGCAGTGGAATCGAGAACTATTCTCGTCATATTAGCGGAAGAAAATCGGGAGAACCGCCGGCAACTTTGTTAGATTATTTTCCTTCTGATTTTATGATGTTTATTGATGAATCTCATGTTACCATTCCTCAATTAAGAGGTATGTTTGCGGGCGATAAATCTCGAAAGAATAGTTTGGTAGGATATGGTTTTCGTCTACCTTCTGCCTATGATAATAGACCACTGTATTTTAAAGAAATAGAAAATTATATGGAGAAAGTTGTCTTTGTTTCAGCAACTCCGGCTAAATACGAATTAGAAAAAAGCAAGCAAATTGTTGAACAGATTATCAGACCCACCGGATTAATTGACCCGGAAATAATTTTAAAACCGGCCAAAAATCAGATTGATAGCCTAATAGAAGAAATTAAAAAAAGGACGGAAAAAAAAGAGAGAGTATTGGTGACTACTTTAACTAAAAGAATGGCTGAAGATGTAGCTGAGTATTTGGAAGAAATTAATATAAAAGCAAAATATCTTCACTCGGAGATTAAAACTTTGGAAAGAATTAATATTTTAAGAGATTTAAGGTTGGGTAAATTCAATGTATTAGTGGGAGTTAACCTTTTAAGAGAAGGATTAGACCTCCCGGAAGTATCTTTAGTAGCTATTTTGGATGCAGATAAAGAAGGTTTTTTAAGATCAGAAACTTCTTTAATCCAAACTATGGGGAGGGCGGCAAGAAACATAAATGGTACAGTTATTTTATATTGCGAAAATATCACTGGGTCAATAGAAAGGGCTGTAAAAGAAACTAATCGAAGAAGAAAGATACAGTTGGCCTATAATCAACAATATCATATAACCCCGCAAACCATAACTAAATCAGTAGATAAATTTTCTATTAGTGATAGCGGGAATAATCTGGAAGATTTTTCCACTGTTAACGAAGAAGAAGAAAAATATTTAAGTCAAAATAATTTGTGGCTGCTAATAAAATCTTTGGAGATAGAAATGAAGCAGGCAGCAAAAAATTTAGATTTTGAAAGAGCTGCTTTGTTGAGAGATGAAATAAGAAGACTAAAAAAAGAGAAAACTTTGTTCGGAAAATAAAATAGTGAATAGTCGTTAGTGAATAGTGAATAGTGAAGAAAAGAGGATACATGGCGCACTACGTT
>JAHIPN010000046.1 GCA_018894595.1 bacterium | reverse complement strand
CCATGAGCGCTGCCCGAATCAAAAATAGGATTTAAATATAATGCAGTAACTCCTAATTCTTTTAAATAATCGAGTTTCTCAATAATACCAGCCAGGTCTCCGCCAAAATACTGATGACAGCAATGTTGTGAGGAAATAGGGTCATTCCAACTTGCTAAAGAAGGACCTTCTTCTGCCCACAATTTATTCTGGGCCCACTGCTCATTAAAGTGAAATTCATCACTATTTAGAGCAAGAACATCATTATTGGGATCCCCATTATAAAAACGGTCAGGGAAAATTTGGTAGATTATCCCTTGACTTACCCATTTAAGTTGAGGAAAATGGTCAATGCCATCAAAAAAGAAAGATTGGGAAGGATCTTCGGGTAGAGAAAATTCAGTGCCTTCAATAGTATATCCTACAAAATGGTACTTCAGGGAATCTGGTAATTTCAAAGAAAGGCGAAAGACTTCACCGTATTCCCATTGTAATTGTCTTTCCATGGGCCATTTACCTTCATCGGTAACCAAAAACACTTTTGCAACCTTACGCGGTGAGGTTTTTAACCTTATTACCAAACGTTCATCAGCAATGCATAAGTAAGCCGGGTCATCAGGATTATGCACGAGAACTACTCCTTCTGTGACCTCTTCTTTAATTCTACATATTGCATTCTGGCCACCAAATCCATCATTAATGTACCCTACAGCGTTCGGGTCTACCGGGCCTCCGGCACGAGCAATAGACATATCCTGGGGCCACTTGCCATTAATATAAAATTTATACTGATACTCTCCTGGTTCTAAATCCACAGTGATACTCCAGGTACCATCAGGTTGTTTTTCCATAGGCCACTCTCCCCAACTATTAAAAGAACCACGTAAACTTACTGAGGCGACTTCTTCATCTTCGATAGGGAGATAGGTGAAAGTGAACTCCGCTGCTAAAACTAAGCCATTTATTAAAAAAATTATTGAAAGACATAATATACATCCTATAATAAATTTCCCCATCTTTTTATTCCCCCTTATTTTTGGGATAATTATTATCCTTATTTAGATTTTCCCTCCTGAGGATTCTCTTATTATCAACTGGGTGGGCAGCTCTACCTTTAGTGGTACTTCCTTCTTCCCCTCTATTAGTTGAACTAATAGACTTATTGCGGTGGTTCCCATTTCATAAATAGGTTGTCGAACTGTTGTTAGAGTTGGTTCTGTATAGGAAGCTAACTGAATGTCATCAAAACCAATTAAGGAAATATCTTCTGGGATTCTTAAACTTTTTTCCTTTACCGCTTTCATCGCCCCGATCGCATCTAAATCATTGGCTACAAAGACTGCGGTGGGAATTGATGAAGATTCTAAAAGTTTACGCATTGCTTCATAACCACTTTCCTCAGTGTTAATACTCTCCATAGTTAACTCTTTGCCATACTCAAGATTATGTTCTTTTAATACCTGAAGGTAACCTTCGAATCTCTCTTGATTAAAAACAAAATCAAATGAACCACCAAGATAGCCAATTCTTTTATGTCCCAAATTGACCAAATAGGATACTGCCTGGTAAGCTCCCTTCCTGTTTTCAGCATCAACATAATTTGCTTCCTTATAATCTATTTTTCCTGTAAGTATATAAGGAAAGTTGTTCTTGCTTAATTGGATAATTCCCTTATCATTTCTGTTTACACCCACAAGCAAGAGTCCATCGACACGTCGGTCGTGGAATAGCCGAGAGTAGTTGAATTGATATTCGTTTATAAATAATAAAAGATCATAGCCTTCGATTTTTGCTTGATGGGTAAATCCACGGAGAATTTCTGTGTAAAAAGGATTGCCAAAGGTTTTATCTTGAGGGGAAGGAATAATCAGGCCAATTGTTTCGGCTTTATTGGTGGTAAGTCTTCTAGCCATTGCACTGGGATAATAGCCCGATTCTTTGATGGCCTTCATCACTTTCTCTCGAGTTTTTTCGGTAACTTTGGGGCTATCATTCAGGACTCTCGATACTGTTGCTTTGGAAACTTCTGCTAATTGGGCTACATGTTCGATGGTCTTTCTCATTTTTCCACCTCAATAATGTAGATAATGTAAGCGGTTACATTCAGTATTAAAATAATATACTATTTTTAAAAAGATGTCAAATCTTTTTTTCCCTTCCCCTACTTTCTCACATTGGCGCTTTATGATATAATCGTTTAATGAAAAAATCAATGAATTGCTGTAAGGAGTAATGATGGTTACCAGAAAAAATTTCGGGCGTACCTGGTGGGGGAATGCCTG
>JAHIPN010000045.1 GCA_018894595.1 bacterium | reverse complement strand
GTCTTCTATATATACAATACCATCTCTTAATATAGAATTATTTGAATCTTTGGTTACTACAAGCCCGTTCTTTATCAATATCTTTTCCATAAATCACACAACCTTTCTCATTAAAAAATTATTTATTCTTCGCTAAATTCTGAGCACATTCTCTTAGCTCTTTAAGGCCATCAGATGATGATTGTTTTATAAACCCGAGATCTGTCTGATAGGTAATTATCTTCATTCCTTTATTCATCCATTCTTTAAGTTTTGATAAACCACCGATATATATACCTGTATATACTCCATATTTTCTCCCCGCATCAATAACTCTCTGAATAGCCTCTGACATAATGGGATTATCAAGATCATTAGGAATTCCATAAGAAACTACAAGGTCGTTTGAACCAAGAATAACACCATTAACTCCTTTGATAGAAAGTAGAGAATCTATATCTTCAATGGCTTTTTCCTCTCTATCTGAACAATAATAAAGTTTTCTCTATTCGCTTTTTGGACAAAAGGAATAAGGGCTTCCGTTTTGTAATCATTATGTCCTTTATTAATTGAGCACCCTCTCACCCCTAAAGAAGGATATTTTGAATATTTTACAATTTCCTCAATCTGTTCCCTTATTTCAATCCTTGGGTCCATAATTCCCCGTGCTCCAGCATCAAGACAACATGTAACAAGGTGATACTGGACATCCGAAACTCGAACCAAAGAAGTCATCCCTGTTAGTCGAATAATCTTTAATAAATCAGCAACAGTTTCTATATTCAGTTCAATATTTCCTAAATCATTCTAACTACCCCACTAAAACTTACACTAACGGCGGCATGTTTTGCTAGATAAGGTCATTTGACAAACTTTCAATTCTCTGGTAACTATCTTATCCAAAATTTCTGCTCCTTTTAAAATAACATCTCTACATCTTTTCTCTTCTGTTCGGTAATTATCCTTTAATGGCTTACACATAATATCGCCCATTTCTTTCTGAAAGGTATCAAATAGTTCTTTACTTAATTCTTTAATTTTTGGATATTTGTCTGCAACATCTAGAACAAAAAACTTTCCTAAAACCATAAGAGAGCCGGTTAATACACCACAGACACTTTCGATATTCATTCCCCCGCCAAAGGCAGCTGACAGTTTTAGAGAGTCAAAGTTTAAGTCAAGATGGTAAGCCTGATTAGCGCCATACAAGATAGTTTCTGCACAATGTAAATTCTCTTTAATTCCATACCCATCTTGGATTAATTCTTTCAACATTTATTTCTTCCTCCTAAAGTAAAAAATCCTCAAATTTTATCGCGACATTAACTTTCCGTTTACCTCTGTAATTATGGGAATAGGGATACTATGTTCTTTCGCCAAACGGACTAAAGTCCCTCCATGTATACCTCCTTCATGTCTGGTATTCCTCTTTTCATAATCCCTTTGGAAAGAGAACTTACTTCTACAGGAAAAATTCCTAGCTTTTTTTTAGAGTCTTTTCTGCTATGTCTTGCTCAAAATTTATTTTTTTGCTTTCCCAAATGAGCCTCCCTGCGGCAGAGACCGCGGTGCATCAAAATGAAACTCGCTTCGTTCGTTAAAACAATTTCATTTGTTCCCGGCGTATTTTCTTATCTTCTTCTTCTGTGCCCCACCATTTGACATAATTTAATATTACATCCTCATTTCCACGCTTATTCTATAGTACTTACAAAAAGCCACCAGAGCAAAACTCCCCACTCAAAAGCTTTTTTTACCTCAGGATGCTTTTGGAATATCATCTTTACTGTCATCAGACTCTTTATCGTTCTTATTATCTGTGTTGGGCTATACCTTGGCACCTATTGTATGAGAAAGTGCATATGGTCTTTTTCAGTGCCAATCTCTAAAAACTGTATTTCATAAGGAAGATTAATCAAAATTTACCTTCCTCTAAATACTCTTTCATCTTGGCTATATAGGTTCCTGCATCTCTTCCGTCCATAGCCCGGTGGTCATAGGAAAGGCATAGATACATCATATCTCTAATTACAATTTGATCTTTTACAACTACCGGTTTTTTAGTTATTCTTCCCGTCCAAACCAAGGCTACCTGAGGTTGATTAATAATAGGAGTATTAAGGATAGGTCCAAAAACTCCTCCGTTAGAAAGAGTGATAGTACCTCCTTGCATATCCTCCGGGGTTAGTTTCTTT
>JAHIPN010000422.1 GCA_018894595.1 bacterium | reverse complement strand
AGGCAAAAAATACGATTAGTGCTGCTGCGGCCGCTGCACCGACCAGACGGAAAGAAAATCGTGGAATAGCAATTCGCTTTTTGAGGCGGTCCATCCAGGAAGATCGAATTTGAATTTCTTTTTGTGAAATCTTGGCCATTATGCTTCGAGTAAAATCTTCCGGTGCTGACTGAGTTGACAAAGAATTCAAAGAAGTAATTATCTCTTTTAAACTTTGATATTCTTTATTGCAGGTCGGGCAGGATTTCAAGTGTTCACCAATTTGTTTGGTCATATCGGTATCGAGTGTTTTATCTATATAGGGGTTTAATAATTTTTTAATTTTTTGACAATTCATTTGCTTGCTCCGCAAGGGTTTTTAGTTCTCAGTTTTCAGTTGCGAGTCAGAAATTGCTCGCTTGTATAATATAATACGAAAATATGATGAAAAAGTTTCAAAACGACTAAATACTATTCAATAGAATTTTTCTTAATTGTTCTCGGGCGCGGTAGAGACGGATTTTTACTGTGCCGGATGGTAATTTAAGAATATTAGATATTTCGATATAAGAAAGATCTTGCAAGTGACGTAAAACTATTACCTCTCTATATTTTAAAGGCAGTGAATAGATAGCTTGTTGAATTGCCTGAGCATCTTCTTTTTGGGCCATAATCTGTTCCGGATTATTGGTTGAATCTGCAGGTTGAGGATAAAATTCCGAATTATCTGTTTCTACCGGGGCATCCAGAGATGCAGGGTTTAATTCTTTTTTCTTGAACTTGTCCCGAATAATATTTAGAGTAATCTGGTAAAGCCAGGTAGAGAATTTATAGGATGAATTAAAACGGGCAAGAGATTGATATGCTCGCAGGAAAGCCTCCTGAGAAATATCTTCAGCTTCATGGGGATTATTACTCACCCGATAGGCTAAATTATAGACCATATTTTTATAGTTATCTATTAACCGGGAAAACATTTGAGGATTTCCCAATAAACAGGATTCTATTATTTTAAGATCGTCCATTAGCAATTCACCAATTTTCCAATTCACCAATTGACCAATTATATTAGTTAGCGTAGAGCGTACAGCGTTTAGCGTATAGGTGCGGGCTACAAGTGTTAGCGAAATACAATCAAATATTCACCCCCACCTTAATCCTCCCCCCCCCTCAAGGGGGAGGAGAAGATGGATGGAAAAATCCAAACCCCTACCTTCTAAACGCAATACGCGATACGAGTACTAGCTTGAGGGGTGATTCTCATTTATCCAATCGATTCGGGATTGTGCATATTCAGGGATAGAACTGCCATCACTCCAGGTGCTTTCAGGATAATTATCAATAACCTTCTGGTAAGCAATGATAGCAGCACTCCACTGTTCAAGTTTTTCATAACACCAGCCTATATAATATTGAGCACAAGGTGCAATAAGCCGTTCCTGGTCATTTGGCCAGGTAGAGTCAGGATAATTATTTATAGTTTTCTGAAATTCTAAAATCGCCTGATTGTAATTTTGGTACTCATAATAAGAATAGGCAATATAATATTGGGCAGGAGCAGAATAATCACTATCGGGATAATTGTCGAGAACCTTTTCAAAAGCATCTATAGCATTATCATATTTTGCCATTCTCCGATAACTGTGGGCAATACTATATTGAGCCAGAGCAAGCAAAGGGCTTTGGGGATAATTGTCGAGAACCTTCTGATATCCCTCAATTGCACTACTATACTGTTGCATTGCATAACAACAATCACCTATCCCCAGCTGAGCATCATCGGCATATTCACTTTCGGGATAATTGTCGAGAAAATTATAATATTGTAAAAGGGCTTTGACATAATAACCCAGTTTTTTTTCATTACAATAAGCTATATAATATTGGGAATTATCGATAAATTCACTATTAGGGTAATTATCTATAACTTTCTGAAATTCAAGAATTGCTTGCTCGTAATGAGCTAAATTATAGTAAGACCAGGCAATATAATATTGAGCATCATCGGCGTATTCGCTATCGGGAAAATCAGTGATTAACTGCTGAAATGTAGTAATTGCTGTAATATAATCTCCCTGATCATAATATGCGATTCCGTTATCAAGGAGGGTTTTCCCGCCATCACTAATGTGGATAATTATAGGATCTCCGTCATTAACGAGGGTAGTTTTGTCTTCTTCTATTATAACATCCGGTATATTGCAATTATCGTAGCCTTCTTTGGTAATGGTTAATTTTCTATTACCAACAAATACTTCATCTATCCTGAAATAACCCTCCGAATCAGTTTCAGCAATATTGGAAGAACCGATTATACTAGCCAAAGCTCCTTCTAAAGGAAAATTGCCATCAACAGTTTCTTTATAGACATATCCCTCTACCGCGCCTTTGGAGGAAGGCGAAAATATGCAGCCAGTTAATAGTAAGAGAAAAAAAGATAGTAATATTAGAAAAATGACAGGGGACGGTCCTTTGTCATTTTTTATTTTTTTGAAATTTTTAATTAATAATAACAATAATAAAAACCTCCATTTTTTGTTAACCAGTTAATCAGTTAGCCGGTTGGTATTGGTTAGTAATGACAGGGGACGGTCCTTTGTCATTTTTTATTTATTCAATTTCTTCAATATTTTTTCCGCTTCCTGAGCAAACTCCGATTGAGGGGCAAGCTCAATCACTCGTAAAAGGAATTCTCGGGCTTTTTCTTTTTCCCCTATTTTATCATAAGATAATCCCAAATAATAGGCAACCTCTACATTTCGAGGAGAAATTTTCTCTGCTACCTCCAAATATTCTATAGCTTGAGAGTATTTCTTTTTCACGGTATATATATACCCTATCCTGGTGTTAAGGTAAGCAGTGGTTCCCGTATCTTTTGCTGAACTGGTTAAAGAAGAACTCGCTTCTAGTAGATCCAATACATCCAAGGCTTGCAAATAATAATCGAGAGCTTCATCATACTCATTAACAAAGGGAACATTGCTCCTTACCTCATAAATATATCCTAATTTAACATAACTATCTAAATCAGTAGGGTTCTCTTCAATATTACTTTTATACCTGGGAATAATCTTCTCAGCTATCTCATTTGTCTTTCGGTAGAGACTGTAGGCTCTAAAAATATTATTGTTATAGTATTCAACAATCCCTTTTTGCAAATAACACTGTCCCAGGTAATAATAACTCTCTGTATGGTTTTCGTCCAATTCAATTGATTTTTCAAATTCAATAATAGCTTTATCGTATTCTCCCTGGCTAAAATAAGACCTTCCTATTCTAAAAGGAGTCTGAGGTTGAGGCTGGGGTTCAGGCTGGACAACAGCCTTATTTTTTTCTTTGATAAACCCGGAAACGGTAACTACTACCCGAGGATTGACCGGGTCATTAGATTCCACATAAATCCGTTTTGTAAACCGTCCTATCATATCCAGGGAATTAACCGTAATCTTTAACTCCCCCTCTTCTCCCGGATCAAGTTCTTTGGTAGAAATTAGGGGTTCAATACAGGATTCACAACTTATTTTTGCCTCTTTAATAATTAAAACCTCATCTCCGATATTTTTAAATTTAAAAATATGAGTGGGGAGTTCATCAGGGGCGATTTCTCCAAAATCCCAGGAATTTTCAGGGAAGGAAATAACGGGACCTGTGCCAGCCAGAGCAATAGCTGTAGTGCTGTACAAAGGTAAAGCTTGAACCACAAGAACAAAAAGCAAAGAAAGCAAAGAAAAAGCAATACATGTCATTAAAGAAAATATTTTATTTTTTTTATTTTTTCTAATTATGTTATCTTTCATTTTTATTATTTACTTTGTATCTCCCCGTCTGTTTGATATTTCTAATCTTTTTGATTATATAATAAATGCCCTCCTTTTTGCAAATCAAAAAAGTAACCCAAAGGTGCCTGGCACCTTTGGGTTACTTTTTTAAATTTTTGTAAAGAATAAAAATGTGATATACTTAGAAAAATGTTTGCAGTGTGGGGTGAGTGGGTATAAATATATCAATCGGAAAGTTTCCGCGGCCTAAGATATTAGACCGCTATATTGTAAAAGAAGTTATGAGTTTTGTTGCTCTGGCAGTCGCTGCTTTGACCATTATGCTGATTATGCAAACGCTTTTTGAGTTAGTAGATATGTTGATTAATAAGAAAGTAGCCTGGCATTATATTGTCAAATTATTAGCCTATCGTCTTCCTGCCTTTCTGGTAGTAACTTTCCCTATCTCTTTGCTGGCTTCCAGTGAACTGGCTATTGGCCGTCTTTCCACAGATAGTGAAATAACCGCTATGAGAGCAGGAGGGATAAGCCTGCGCCGAATAATGATTCCCTTTTTAATTGCTGCTTTAGCAATAAGTATCTTGGCTTTTTTGATTAATGATTATATCGTTCCCGAAGCTAATCATATCTCGCAAAATATTATCCGTGAAATTGTGTTAAAGAAAGGCCCGCCCAATATCAGGCGGAATGTGTTTTTCCGTGATGCTGAAAACCGTTATTTCTATATCAATCGATTAGACGAAGAGAATATGATTATGCAGGACATTATGGTCTATGAAATGACTCGAGAGAAATTTCCCCGAATGATAACTGCCAAGACAGGGAAGTGGGTGGTTGATACCTGGAAACTGGAGAATGGTACCATTTATAACTATGACGAAGAGGGTAAAATTACCTATGAGATGAGTTTTAAAACTTTAGATATCCTTGTTAAAGAAGACTTGCAAAAATTCTTTAGAAATCAGAGGACACCCCAGGAGATGAGTAGTAAAGAGTTAAAACAACAGATAGATATTTTAGATCAGGCAGGGGCGGATACTAGAAATTTCAAAGTAGACCTCTATATGAAATATTCTATTCCTTTTAGCGGATTGATCTTTGTGCTGCTGGGGGTACCTTTAGGTTTACGGGTAAAACGGGGGAGTAAAGCTACTGGAATAATCCTTAGCATTGTCCTGGTTTTGCTTTACTATATTTTCCTTTCCGCTACCAGATCATTTGGTAGAGGAGATATTTTAACTCCGGTTTTGGCAGCCTGGCTTCCAAATATAGTTTTTGGTATTTTGGGGGGAATAATTATGCTTGGGGCGGAGAAAAAATGAATTAGTCGTTAGTGAATAGTGAATAGTCGTTAGTATAAAGTATAGCGTACAGCGTTTAGCGTATAGGATAAATCAATAAACTAAAAGCTTAAAGCGAAAAACAATAAACTATAATTCAAAATTTAAAACTACATTTGCTGCCTAGTTACCCAGTTTGCCAGTTAATGTAGCAACACGGCGTGCCGTGTTGAATCAAATAGACACGATGCAGATATACAGTTTTTAATTTAGATAAAGATACCCTATAAGGAAATATAAGAAATATGATACAAAGCGGAAAAGCAAAGAATGTAGGAATTTTTTTAGTAATGTTTGCACTAATTTTAGGGCTAAACTCGGGTACTCTAAATACCAGTTTTACTCTGGTATCATTTGCACAGGAAACAGAAAAAACAGAAGAAGAAGCAGAGATAGAAGCAGAAGAAGAATTAGACATCTCCCTGAAAGCTGATTATATCACTTATGAAAGAATAGATGATGAAGACCTGGTTATCGCCAAAGATGGCGTATTACTTAAATATCAGGATATCGAGATAAAGGCTGATTATTTAAAGATTAATTTAACCACTAATCTTTTCATCGCCTCGGGAGAAGTCTTTTTTATACAAGAAGAGACTGAAACTTACTGTGAAGAAATTTCTTACAATTGGAAGACAGAGAAAACAATTCTACTCCGATTTAAAGCTGAATTAACCGGGGAAGGCATCAAGGGAAAAGTGTATTATCAGGGAGAGAAGATGGAAAATTTCCCGGAAACAACGGAAATTAGCGGAGGAAGTTTTACCACCTGTGAATTGGAAGAACCACACTATCATATTGTCGCAAAAGAAATGATCATCTACCCCGAAGATAAAATAATCGCCCGCAATATCTCCTGGTACGAGGGTAATATCAAAATCATTACCCTCCCCTACTTCTTAATTTTTTTAGACCGTAAAACCCAACAGCCTATCATCCCCAAGATCGGACAAAATAGCACAGACGGCTGGTTTATAAAAGCAAACTTCAATTATTTTGCAGATGAAAAATCTTATGGTACCCTTTATATCGATTGGCTGGAAAAGAAAGGGGTCGGTGCTGGCATAGCACATAATTTTGAAATAGGGGACGAGAATAATCCCGGAGAAACCTCTATATATTTTTATCAAATTAAAGATAAAAGTACGGATATATTTACATTAACAGGAAACATAAAATATAAACAAAGCTTTGAAAATAATATTAAGACCCAGGTAACTCTGAATTATAGTGGAAGTAAGTCCCCGGGAGAGGAACTTTTTTCTAATTCCTTGAAATCTCAATTCAGCTTAGAATCGCAAGGAGAAAAATACAATCTTAAGCTTACCGGTAAATATGATTTCAGTGGAACAGGACTGAGCCAGGAAGATTTAAGCATCGATGGCAATATTACAGTGCATCACAACTATACTTTTACTGATAAATTAACTTCGGTCCTCACTTTGATTTATACCGATAAAAACCCGGCCAGTTGGGAAGTAGCAGACCGCGAATTAAAACCGAAATTGGATCTAAAATATAAGGGTGACGGTTATACCTTAAATTTGATAACTGAAAAGAGATTTGACCTGGATGGGGATAATTATACCGGAGAAAATATTTCAAAGATAATTAACCGCTTACCTGAGTTCATTTTTAAGAGAAATTCTACTGCTATTGGCGATACTAAAATTACCTATAGCATTAATGCCTCGGTAGGAAATTTTTACGAGGCGTCTACAGAAAAAGATACCTGGCGCGGAGAATATATACTCAACTTTAAAAGACCTATTAATTTAAGCAAAAATATAACCTTAACTCCTTCGGGAATTTTCAGACAAGATGTTTATCTAAGCGGGGAAGCCCGCTATCTTTTGGGAGGGAAATTGGATTTAGCGGCTTCATCAGATAATAACTTCATCTCCAGCACATTTTCATATAGTTATAATAAATCAGTAGGACCAACTCCTTTTAATTTTGATTACATCACTCCTCTGACCAATACAGTTAGCGGAAAATTGACCTTGAGGCCTTCTGAAAAAGTCAAGCTGGATTTGTCCACCAATTATAATCTTATTACGGAAAGTTTTGGAAATTTAGTGGCAAAAGTTGAATACAAGCCAAAAGAGGATTGGAAGATGAATTTTAGCTCCTCCTATAATCTAAATTCTAAAGAATGGACTAAAAAGATAAATTCTCAACTTGACCTGCAGATAACCGATGAATGGAGGATAAAATATAAAGGTGTAGTCGATTTAGTAGGTGATTTTAAACTCACTAATAGCGTGGTGGGAGTTACCAGGGACCTTCATTGCCGGGAAATAACCATAAATTATAAACAGGCCACCAAGTCCTTCTGGGTGGAGTTCTACATTAAAGCCTTCCCTACTGAGAAGATAACTCTGGGGGGATAGTGAACCAGTATATAGTATATAGTATGTAGTATATAGTGAGGAAAATACAGAGAATAGGTGTAAGATTAGTTAGCCAGTTGACCGGTTAATGTAGCGACACGGCGTGCCGTGTTGATTGAATCAAATAGACACGATGCATTGTGTCTCTACATTACACATTCACTGATAGACATTTCGTCTGTCTTCGAATTAAGTTTAAAGATTTTATTTTATAATTTT
>JAHIPN010000421.1 GCA_018894595.1 bacterium | reverse complement strand
AGCAGCAGAGGAATCCATAGCTTATCAAAGCCGTGATGTCCTGGAAGTTATTCAGAAAGATTCAGGGATTAATCTAAAAAAATTAAAAGTTGATGGCGGGGCAGTAAGAGATAATTTCTTAATGCAATTCCAATCTGATATCTTAGGAGTTCCGGTAGTGAGACCTCAAGTTGCAGAGACTACTGCCTTGGGAGCAGCCTATCTTTCTGGTTTAGCGGTTGGTTATTGGAAAGACAAGACAGAAATTGCCTCTAAATGGAAAGTAGATAAAGAATTTTCCCCCAATATGGATGAAAAAACAAAAGAAAAATTATATAAGGGCTGGAAAAAAGCAGTCAGTAGGTCTTTGAATTGGGAAGAAAAAAAGAATTAATTTTTAAATATATGTTTCAGAGATAATTAAAAATTACGATACTTTGCTTCTATCATATAGTATTGATATATTGGTATACTTCATTTTGTAGGTTCATAGCTATTTTTAAACTATTCCCCATTCCCACATTTTTATTCCTTTTTATTCCTTTAGTATTTTACATTTCAACTGTAAGATATTACACTTCTGAGTAAGTTCAATTGATTATCTTTAGAAATATTTTATTGTAAGTAAATAGAAATAAAAATAAGATAGTGTTTATATTAGTAATAAAGAGTAAACCGCTTATATTAACTATAATAATGAGATAATAAGCTGATAATAAATAATAATCAAGAAATATTAATGAATATAATGCAAAATAGTCAATATTTAAGTTTGCATAACGAATAATTTTGTAGTATAAATGTAATAGATGATTCATATATTATTTTATAATTAAAAAATGATTACACCTTCTTTAATCAAGAAAAGACATAAGAACCCTATATTAAAAGGTTTTTACTATTATAATTATATTTAAGAAATGATAAATATATTATAATGAAAAGTAAAATATGATTCAGGAGTAACAAAATGGTACAAGCTGAGTTTACTGGCAGCACAAAAGATAAAATTATTGAAAGTGCTAAGGATCTATTTTCAAGTTATAATTATAGAGATGTTTCTATCTCGATGATTACTGAACATGCCGGGATTAATGGATCACTTTTTTACAGACATTTTTCAAATAAAACCGATATCCTTGAGCAATTAGTAACAAATGCACTAAAGAATCTTAAAGTTCAAGTCGCTTCTCTTGTCTTACCCAAAGAAAAAACTTCTAAATCTTTAGATATTTTTTACAAATGGATGGCTGACGCTGCCTATCAGAATCTTAGAGATATCCGTATTTTACACGAAGTTGAATTAAATAATGCAGATGTGGCAAGGCAACTTCAATGGATTTTCGACTCTCCACTACAGAAGTTCTTAGCACCGCAAGTGCAAGAGTTTGGGTTAGATGTTGTAAGGTGGTTCGTGCTTGGCCCGGTAAGATTTTCAATAACCTACTATACAATTTGGAAAGGAATGGAGTTTCCAAAAGAATGCTTTTCCCAACTGACCGAATTTGTACTTCATGGATTAGATCCTGAAGACCATATCATGAATCATCGAGTATTTGATTACGGAGTAGAACCAATTGAAATACAAGAAGATAAAACAAAATTAAAGCTTCTGCAATCTGCCGAAAAATTATTTGGTTCAAGAGGTTTTAAAGAGACTAAAGTGTCAGACATAACTTACAAGGCAGGTGTTGCCTTGGGCACTTTTTATCTTTATTTTGAGAATAAACAGGCAATTTTAGAAAAGTTAGTTTGGCATACAAATACAAATTTAAGAAGAACATTAAAGCAAGCTATTAATAATTTTTTAGATCGACGAGATGCTGAAATTGCAGGTTTTTATGCATTTCTACAATTTTTTAAAAAACATTCAAATATGTATGCTGTAGTAAGAGACGCAGAATTTTTTGCCAATGATGTGGCTATGGAATATTATGAGAAGATTAAACAATCATATATAAAGCCTATAAAACAAGCCCAAACAAAGGGAGAATTCAGAGTTTATGATCCAGAGATTCTTGCTTTATCTCTTATGGGTATCGGGCATTATATGGGGATGGACATGTTAATTTTAGGTAAGAAACCAGATATTGATTTTGTTAGAAATTTAATAAAATTATCTCGTATTTTATATAAAGGAGTGAAGAGGTATGAATTGGAAAAAGATTTACCAAAAAAAGAAGGTCGAAATTGATTATATTCTAAATTTGGTCCATTCTAATATAACCATAGTTGCAGGGATGGCCGCGTCTGAACCACAGTTATTTCTTTCAAAACTTCACGAAATACCCTCCTCCTTGCAAGATATTAATGTTTTTACCTGTTTAAATATGAGGGATTACCCATTTTTTTCTACAAAAGAAAGTGAAGGGAGATTTATCAATAATTCTTGGTTTTATAATGGCTCAAATAGAAAAGCAGTATCACAGGGATTAAAAACCATGACTTATGTCCCTAACAATCTACACCAAGCTGCCACAAATTTGATTCAGAATAGAAAAATCAATATGTATATCGGAATAGCTTCGCCAATGGATAAAAATGGATACTTCACTTTATCTCTCGGTGTCACCTACGAGAAAGATATTCTTGAAAAAGCTGATTTAGTCGTTCTTGAAGTTAATGAAAATGCCCCCAGAAGCCACGGAGATACTCAAGTGCATATTTCAGAGATTGATTATATTATGGAGACAGATTATCCTATGCCAGAAATACCGATAATTGAACCAACTGAAATAGAACGCCAGATTGGTGAACATATTGCAAATTTAATAGAAGATGGTTCAACAATGCAAATAGGAATTGGCGGAATTCCCAATGCAGTAGCTCAGTTTTTAAAAGATAAGAAAGATTTAGGTGTACATACTGAGATGCTGACTGAGAGCATGGTAGATTTATTTGAGGCAGGGGTAATTACCAATAAACGGAAGACTCTCTGGCCAGGTAAATTCGTCTGTACCTTTGAATTAGGCACAAATAGGTTGTACGAATTTTGTAATAATAACCCTGGAATATTAATGCTTCGGGGTAGCTACGTAAATGATCCTTATATTATCTCTCAGAACGATCAAATGGTTAGCATAAATACTGCTTTAATGTTAGATATAAGCGGAAATGTCTGTTCTGAAGCAATCGGGACACGTCATTTTAGCGGTACAGGCGGTCAGCTTGATACCCACCGAGGAGCAGTAAAGAGCAAAAATGGAAAAGGAATTATCGCTTTGCGTTCCACAGCGAAAAAAGAGACGATTTCCACAATAATTCCAATGTTACCTCAAGGAGCTCCAATTACTATCCCCCGTCAAGA
This sequence comes from bacterium, assembly GCA_018894595.1. Next base: position 2,081 of record JAHIPN010000421.1, on the reverse strand, counting down.
ACTCGATTATGTGGTTACTGAATATGGAGTTGCTCATCTTCGGGGGAAGACAGTACGGGAACGCACTTTGGAATTAATAAAAGTTGCATCTCCCAACTTTCGAGATTACCTAAAAAATGAAGCTCAAAAAATAGGAATTATTTAGGAGGATAAATATATGGATGTTTATATACTTGGAGCAAAGAGAACACCGATAGGTGTATTTGGAGGGAGCTTAAAAGATATTCCAGCTCCAAAGCTGGCTGCAATAGCAATAAAATCAACTATTGAGCAAGCCAATATTGATGTCGAGGATATTAATGAGACAGTTGTAGGGAATATACTTATGGCTGGACAAGGCATGGGTCCAGGGAGACAAGCTTCAATATATGCAGGGATACCAGATAAAGTTCCTGCCTATGCTATAAATATGTTGTGCGCAAGCGGTATGAAGGCTATTATGCTTGGAGCTACCGAAATTGCTCTGGGTAAATCAGATTTAATAGTAGCTGCAGGTATGGAGAATATGTCTCAAGCACCCTACTTATTACCTTATAGATCGAGATTTGGTTTAAAATTTGGTGATGTAAAGCTCGAAGATTATATGATAAAAGACGGGCTTACTGATATATTTAATCAAGTGCACATGGGGATGACTGCAGAAGTTTTGGCAGAAGAATATAAAATATCTAGGCAAGAGCAAGATGAATTTGCTTACAAAAGTCAGATGAAAGCAAAAGTAGCGATAGAAGAAGGTAGATTTAAAGATGAAATAGTACCGGTAGAAATAAAAGAAAAAAAGGAGGTGAAATTGTTTAACACAGACGAACATCCACGATTTAATGTTACAATGGAGACTTTGGCAAAACTTAGGCCTGCTTTCAAAAAAGAGGGGACTGTAACCGCAGGAAATGCAAGTGGAATTAATGATGGGGCAAGCGCAGTAATTTTAGGAAGTGAGAAATACGTTAAAGAGAAAGGTTTAAAACCATTGGCTAAAGTAGTGGCTTGGGCTCAAACCGCAGTAGAACCGATAAGAATGGGGATAGGGCCAGTATCAGCAACAGAAAAAGTTCTACACGAAGCAAAATTAAATATGAAAGATATAGAGTTAATAGAGTTAAATGAAGCATTTGCTGCTCAAAGCTTAGCAGTATGGAAGGGATGGCAGGATAAGTTTAATATAAGCCCAACATGGCTGAACAAGAGAGTAAATGTAAACGGCGGAGCAATTGCTTTTGGCCATCCGATAGGTTGTAGTGGTAATAGAATAGTAGTAACTCTATTATATGAAATGAAGAAAAGAGATTTAGATGTTGGGCTTGCAACGCTGTGTGTTGGAGGCGGTATGGGCACTGCGGTTATTTTGAAGAATGTGAGGAGTTAGAAAAAGGAGGGAATATATTATGAGATTAAAAGATAAAGTATGTATTATTACTGGTGCAGCGGGAGGTATTGGGAAAGTTGCGGCAATTTTGTTTGCTCAAGAAGGTGCTTTTGTAGCTGCCTGTGATGTTTCTCAGGAAAAACTTAGAAGTCTAAAAGAAGATATTGGGAAATTTTCCAAAAACATTGAAACCTATCTACTAGATGTTACAAACAGAGAAAGTGTAAAAAATGCACTTGAGGCTATATTCCAAAAATATGGCAGAATCGATGTTTTAGTGAATAATGCTGGTATTACCCGAGATGCATTACTTGTAAAAATGTCTGAACAAGATTGGGATGCCGTAATTAATGTGAACCTTAAGGGGGTATTTAATATGACCCAGGCCGTTGTGCCCTATATGATGAAAATACAAAAGGGTTCAATTATTAATACATCATCAATAGTAGGAATTTATGGGAATATTGGTCAGACTAATTACGCAGCCAGTAAGGGCGGCATAATAGCAATGACTAAAACATGGGCCAAAGAACTGGCTCGTAAAGGTGCACAAATAAGGGTAAATGCAGTTGCCCCAGGTTTTATTCGGACACCAATGACTGAGAAAGTACCTGAGAAAGTTCTTGAATTTATTAATAATCGAACCCCCTTGGGAAGAATGGGAGAACCCAAGGATGTGGCCTATGTATATCTCTTCCTTGCTTCTGATGAATCT
>JAHIPN010000420.1 GCA_018894595.1 bacterium | reverse complement strand
AGCTGAGCTATGGGCCCGTTGGCCAACATTATCTTCGTTAAAAGTATATCAGATATGTTTATAAAGTCAAGAAATTTTTCGTATTGCGTATCTCGTATAAAATACAGTAACAAGTAATATATAATGAGTAATAAGTTTAAATTTCTGAAATTATAAAAACAGGTACTTACTACATGTTACTACCCACATGTTACACATTACATCACTTGCTAGTTATTTAGTTACCTGGTTAGCTGGTTAAGAAAATAAAAGAGAGAAAAAAGTAGGGGCGTATTGCATACGCCCTTGTAACTTATTTTAGATGCAGGCTCTTTAGCTGACCACAGGCAGCGGAGATATCATCACCTTTTGATATTCTTATAGTAGTTGGAATTCCCCTGTCTGCCAGCTTATTTTTAAAGGATTTGACTTTAGAAATATCGGGTGCCTGCAGTAAAGACTCGGGAGTAGGATTAAAGGTAATTAAATTTACTTTAGAATTAAATCCACCAATTATTTTAGCCAATTTATCTGCATAATTTAGTGAATCATTTACTCCTTTAATTAAAATGTATTCAAAAGTAATCTGCCTTTTAGTTTTTTCCGCATAATTCTTGCATACTTCTATCAGATCGGGCAAAGGGTACATATTATTTACCGGCATTAGATAAGACCTTAATTTATTTTCCGGAGCATGTAGAGAAACAGATAACTCTATCTGCCAATCACGCTCTTGCAACCTTTTTATAGCTGGTATCACCCCACAGGTAGAAATGGTAATCTTTCTTGCTCCAATATTAAAAGCATCTTTAGAATTCAATATACAAATGGCTTTTATAACATTATCATAATTATCTAAAGGTTCACCAATACCCATAAATACAATATTATTAAGATTGGATTTAATCTTTTTCTTTACAAATAAAACTTGATTTAAAATCTCGCTAACTGTAAGGTTTCTGGTAAAACCTTTTTTGCCGCTTTCACAAAACAAACAGTTATATTTACAACCAATTTGGGAAGATATACATTCAGTCACTCTTTTACCAGAAAATATAAGAACGCTTTCTATTAAATTTCCATCTTTTAACTTAAATAAATATTTTTCGGTTTGGTCTTTCGATTTAGCTAAATTTACCAACCCCATCTTGCTTATGTAAAAATTTTTTTGAAGTAAATCTCTAAATGATGTTGGCAGACTCAGCATATCTTTGAAGTCTTCTATGCCTTTTTTGTGAAGCAAATTAAATAATTGAGTTACTCTATATTTTTCAACCCCTAAATTTTTAATCTCTTCTTGAAGTTCATTTAAGGTAAAATTTTTAATATCTTTCTTCTGCATAATATAATTTAAATCTCTTTATTTTTTAATCTCTCTTCTTATGTTTTCAGCAAATTCTTTTGCTTTTTTATTAATTTCTGGGATAGTCCTTATAGATCCAGGGTCATTAGCGGTAGCAGTTAAAGAAAAATAAGGAGGCAATCTAAATCCTTTGTTAATATTTAAAGCTCCTATTAACTGTTTGGCCACACAATCACTCCCTGAATTTCCGGAAACAACAATGGAAAATATGGTTTTATTTCCAAATTTCACCCTCTTGTAAAGAACGGTTATTCTATTTATAACTGCCATAAGCTTTGCGGATATTGCGTCATTATAATTAGGACATAACCATATTATACAATCAGCCTTTTCTATCGCAGGGAGAATTTCTTTTACCATAATACCCCCATAAAAACAGCTTTTTTCTTCACTATAATGGATACAAGTTTTATAAGAACATCCCCTGCAGTCTACCACGGTTCCATTTTCTACGTGGAGTTCTCTAATATCTTCTCCGCTAAGGCTTTCTTTTACCATTTTCCAAAGCATAAGAGTGTTAGATGTCTTAAACAAACTCGAATGCAGTACAAGTATCTTCGGTCTATTAATTAATTTTAAGTTCTCCTCCGTTAATTTTTCTACTAATTCTTTGGCCTGTTCTTGGTAAATCTCTACAAGAGGCAGGTTATATGTTTTTTGCCAGGTAAGAAAATTATCAAGATTATGAGTGGCTTCTATAGCTGGATGACCGGGAAATCTACATCCCATCTGATTGGTTAAAAAAACTATCTTTTGAGCGGTGCTCTTGGTAAATAATTCACTCGAGCTTTGAATAATAATTACAGCTCTTGAATCTAAAAGGGAATCATCTCCTCTTTCCTTTAATTTTAAAAGCATTTCAAATAGTGGAATATTGAATCCGCATTCATCTAATTCAATAGCAAATATAATCTTTTTATTTCGTAAATCAATAGGAAAATCCTGAATGGTTTTTATTATGGTTAATTGGTAATTTTCTGTGGCTATTTTGATAACTTCAGCAAAACTATCCGATATTTTTCCCGGCATAATCAAATAAATGGTTTCCATAAAATAATTCCCTCTATCGAGGTATTGTTTATAAGGTATTGCCCAATTTCTTATAACTT
>JAHIPN010000419.1 GCA_018894595.1 bacterium | reverse complement strand
TTCAACCATATCTTTATGAATGCTATAATAAACATCTTTCATTTCCGGATATTCTTCAATGGCTTGATGAGATAACGGCCTATCGTAAACTAATTTTATAAAAGAAAGAAGAGGTGATTTAATGTTAAAGAAAATTCCCCCAATAATATCTCCTGAGTTGATGTATATGCTTATGAAAATGGGGCATGGAGACGAAATATTGCTTGCCGATGGTAACTATCCCACCGAGAGCAAAGGGATTACCGTGGTAAGAGCAGATGGTCTTGGTATTCCAGAATTATTAGAAGCTATACTGAATTTTTTACCTCTTGATACATTTGTTGAAGAAAATATCATTTTCATGGATAATGGCAAAGAAGAAAAGCCGGTTATTTGGAAGGAATATAGAAAGATTATAAAAGAGAAAACAAAGGATAGTAAAATTGTTATTATGGAAAGATACGACTTCTATAATAGGGCAGACAACGTTTTTTTCATTATAGCAACAAGTGAGCGAGCACTTTATGCGAATATAATTTTAAAAAAGGGTGTAATTTGAAAGTGATATTTTATAAGTGAGGAAGTAATTAGATGTTGAAACCAGTCCTCTGTGGAGGAGAAATCTTGTTTGATTTTATTTCAAAAGAAACGGGCAAAGGACTTGATCATAGTGTCTTATTTGAAAAAAGGCCTGGCGGCTCTATTTTTAATGTTGTTGTTGGTTTGAGAAGACTGAGAGTTTCAGTTTCTTTCTTAACAAAAATAGGGGGAGATGAATTTGCCCAAGGGCTGATGGATATTATAAGAAGAGAGAAAATAAATACCGAATGTCTAAAAAGAGATATTAACTTAAAAACCACTCTCGCATTTGTAGCAGTTAATAAAGAAGGAAAACCTGAATTTAGATTTTACAGAGATAACGCAGCTGATACAATGTTGACTATTCCTGAGGTAAGAGATATAAATCCCAAGAATTATTCTATGTATCATTTTGGTTCAATTTCTTTGCTTGAAAAACCTGCTTCAGATGCTTATTTGGAACTATTGAATATGTTTTATAAAGAGAAGGTAATTACCTCTTTCGATCCCAATATAAGACCATCATTAATAAAAGATAAAAAAGATTTTTTGAATATGTTTTTTAAGATATCTAAAATAGTTGATATTTTAAAGATGAGTGATGATGATTTGAAATATATTACCGGTTTAACAGATGCAAAAGAAGGGTTAAGAAAAATATTGAATAAAATTAATTCTTCTTTAATCCTAGTTACTCTTGGCAGGAATGGAGTGCTAAGTTATTATAAGGGACAATTTATACATACGCCTACTTTTGATAAAGTAAGGATTAAAGAAACAACTGGTTGCGGAGATGCCTTTATGGCTGCCGTTATATATGGACTATTTAAATGTGAAAACTTTTCACGTTTTTCAACATCAAAGTTAATAGAAATTCTTATTTTTGCAAATGGAGTAGCTACGATTGTGGGAACACGGTATGGAGCATCTAATTCTATGCCTCGACTTCAAGAAGCAGAAGACTTTATCTCTCTCTACCATAAAGAGAGGTAAATAGAATTTTTTTATTATATTTACAGTTAAAATAAGAAAACATAAGGCACATTAAGGCGATTGTGGTCAAGCCTTTATTGTACTAAAGAGGGCCTAAGTCCATATTTGGAGAGTATTAGCTTTATTACTAAGGAAAGAGGAGGTCGTTGTGAATAGTATTCTGCAAGTTTTCCGCCAGATTATCCCCATACTTCTACTAATATTTTTAGGGCACTTAATCAGGGTTAAAAATTTTCTTTCAGAGAAGACCATAGAAGAGGGTAAAAAACTTGTTGTAAATATTACTTTGCCTTGTCTATTATTTATTTCCTTTCTCAGCATAGAAATAAAGTTTTCATATACTGCGATATTTGTTTTGATGTTTTTCTTTTGTCTGTTTATGATTTGTTACGGAAGATTTTTAAAAGAACGTTTTCATATTGAGCATGAGTATTTTCCGTTTCTTGTTGCTGGATTTGAATATGGTATGTTAGGGGTAGGTCTTTTTGGTAGTGCATATGGCTTAGAAAACATAGGTTATCTGGCTATTATGGATTTGGGGCATGAGTTTTTTATCTGGTTTATTTTTGTTTCCTTGCTTCTATCAAAAAGAAATGGAACGCAGGATATCAAGCAATTAATCAGAAATTTTCTGAAATCTCCTGTTATTATAGCCATATTTCTTGGAATATTTTTTAATCTAACAGGATTAGAAAAATTCTTATATGATTTTACTATTACGGAAGCAGTAATAAGCACAATTAAACTCTTAGGACAACTTACTATACCTCTGATATTGCTCGTAGTAGGTTACGGGATACATTTTCAAAAAGGTTTTTTAAAAGATCTCCTAGTTCTGTTAATTGCAAGGTTGGTTGTATTAATACCGATGGCATTTTTAGGAGCGATATTTATAGATAAAGTGCTAGGGTTAGGTGAAGTGTTTAAAGCAGCTCTTTTTACACTTTTTATTTTACCTCCCCCGTTTATTATCCCAATTTATATACCACAAAACTATAAGAAGGAGAGA
>JAHIPN010000418.1 GCA_018894595.1 bacterium | reverse complement strand
AATTTAAAACAGGACGCCCATTTTTTTCCTTGATTCCTATAATAATATATCCGCCGCCTAAATTATGAAAATCGTTGGCGAATGCACACATTGTATGCAAGATATCCTCCGGATTCCAGCCTTCTTTAAATTCTAATCGCTCCCACTCTACTGTACGCGCATTTATTAAATCATTTATGTTAATAGGTAACTTATTCATATACCCTATCCGTCCCTCTGTGCTTTTGCACTTTTATTTCTTACTTTTTTTCGCCATCACTTTCTTTACTTCTATAAGCAAATTACCGAATTATTAAGCTAGTATACCTTTCCAATTTATTTAATTTAAAAGTAAAATATTAATTATCTAAGAAAATGGGTGTCTGTCACTATTATATTATTTATTTAAAACCATCCGTAACATTGTACGCTAAATAGATAAATAATATTTTTCTTTTTCCTGGCCTCAAGATTCGCTTGTACTTAAAGAGGCAAGTTCACTAATTTGCTCTACAAAATTGTCTAATCTCGTCTTAAACGATTTAAAATCTCCGGAAAGGTCCAAAGTATGAAAACCAAATCGCCGATAACATGAATCTTTATCAGAATAATATTCAGGATTAATTTTTACCAGTTCTTCAAAAGAACCACTTTCTGTCTGCACGTAAACCAATAAACCATCACAATTATAATAATTAGTGTAAGCAATTATTTGATATAAATTATGGCTATGAGTCTTAAAGCTTTCCCTCTCTTCTTTTTCTTCCCCGACCACTTCATCCCTGCCCCACCATTTATTTTTATTCATAGCTTTTGCATAAAATTTTGCATCAATTACAAATTTAGGATCGCCTTTTTGCCAAATCACAATATCAGGATGTATACTGGGAATGTATTTTACTTTAACATCTAATTCATCGGCAGATACAACCCAACTTCTAGGGTTGAGACTATCAACTTTGATTCTCTCACCTTTTAGATTTTCCGTTAAGTAATTTCTTAAAAATCTCTCGAAGATTTCGCTCATCTTATTTTCCGGGATATCAAAAAACTTCTCCTCACCTTCTTGCGCTAAAACAGCAGAATCATAGATAAATCTACATATTCTAAGTATGGGTTTATAGGCAATATTCATTCTATGGAAAAAAAGTTGATTGAATAACTGGATACTTAGTGGGCGATAAGAGACTTGAGAAGATAAAAGACGTACAAGATTATAAGCAGATAACGCAAGATCACTTATATCATCTTGTCTTTTCTTTCCTTTAATATTTTTCTTTCTCTTAACCAATTCCTTTTCGCAAAATTCAAGAGTAGACAATAAAATCTGATTTTCAAAAATATCAAAAGATAATTCGTCAAATTGACAACATAGAGTATTGCTGCTCAATCCATTGCTTTTCATGCTCGGCTTAAAAAGAATCTTGCCACGAATTCTTTTTATTTCATCTTCTATCTCCAGAAAGGATCTAAAAAGCCCCTGCCTTCTTAATTTATTAGTCCACATTGTAAGAACAAAGACCAAAAGTTCAAAAAAAGAAGACTCCTGAAAATCTGTCTCGCTAATTTCTTTTTCTAAATAATCCCATTTTAAATCAAAGGCATAAGCAAGGATAAATATTATATTTGAGGGAGAAATGTTTAAATACATTATTTCTTCCTATTCTTTTTCATTATTTTCTTTATCACAAAATTTATTCATAACCCCGGTTATTTCTTCAACTTTCTCTTCTTTATCAAAAAAATATTCTTTTAGAAGTGGCTTAACTCCAAAATCCATAACCTCTTCTAATTTCTCACTATCTAAGTCTTCTCTCATAAAATAACTATGTCCTATAGCAAAATCTTCAGAATGCATTTCGTCTTTAATTTGGTTATTCATATTCTCTATTGCCCCGATTAATTCACTTGCTTTTAGTATGCAGCCATTTTCTTTTAACCATTCCTCAAGTCTTTTTGTTTCGCATTTAATATCTACAAAATAGAACCTTCTCCTTAAGTAAAGGAAAATAAAGAAAATAGTAAAGAAAATAGGGACAGACACCTATTTATCATATTATTTTGCGAAATCTCCTTTTAGGAGGTCTATCTATAATAATACCTAAAACCTCAACCATCTGGTTAAGAAACTCCTCAGATCCTTTAGGTTGTCACGGTAGGACAGCCAGTTACCTGACTGCCCCCGCACAGATCCCAGCGTGCGGAACTACCGCACTGGGCTCTTCAGAGATACTCGCTT
>JAHIPN010000417.1 GCA_018894595.1 bacterium | reverse complement strand
TAGCTTTTGAATGTTACGATTTTTCATTTGCTTACGACCTCCTGATTATTATGATTTTTGTGCGTTTCTAAGGCACACATCAATCATAGCAGGAGGTTTTTTAATTTTCAAAGTCCATTTTCACGCATTACAGGAATGCTTAAATTTAACTAAGTATTTAAATTTCTATAAAAATTTAAAATTCTTTAAATTACATATCGGCACCTCTTTATAAAATTTATATTTAATAAGAAACGTATATTTATATTTATAATTTGCAATGTTTATTGATTATCCACAGTAGACAAAGATAAAATTAGTGTCCTTATAAGTTTCATAAAGACTCCCGGATTCATCCATGATTTGTCGATCCAGAGAGGGATACTCACCAATCACCTAATTTCCGCAGATAGCATTTCTTTTCAGCATCACTGCTTCCACCCATAGGGAGGGTCACTGATGTTGAAAAATTAAAACATATTCCGCCACCATTATCTCCCCAGATATTGAAAAAATTATCAGATGCTTCTCTGGCCATATAGCTTATTCTTGCATAAAGAAAGTTATTTAACTAACCCAATATTTCAGAGTATTTTATAGCAATAAAATATTTTTTTAATCATAGATCCTGTTTCCGTTTTTATGTCTCTTTGGCCAATCAAGTTTTTTAAGCAGCCAGAGTGGCCAAAGTGTTACTTTTAAACTCCTATAGTTACCACAGTTACCACCTTATATAATAGTTAAACTGGAAATAATAATTTACATTGTAACCAGTTATATCTGTAGTCCATAAAACTGAGTCTCTTCCTGTCCACCAATAAAGAGTTTTTTCAGAATATTTTTCCTGTGATGGATAATTATACTGACTTATTAAAACTTCTTTATATACTCTCCCATCGATTGGGCGTATTTTATCTTTCACGCTTTCGATAAATGCATAGTGTCCTTCGCCTGCAGCAGGTCGCCAAACTAAAATATCGTGTTCAGTTGGTAGATAACCGCTTGGACCACATTCAATCTTGTATCCACGGGGTACAGGATGATAGAACTCGTCAGATATCATTATACCGTTATATTTCCAATCAGTTTCCCATTTACGCTTTATCCCCCACCATACACATTGACCGAAGCTTGATTTTACACGAGGGAAAATACCTGTTTGAAAAGAGTAAGAGCCAATATTATTTCCAACCTGGTCATTAATTGTTAATTCAACATTCTTCCAAGGTGTAGCGTTAAATGCATCTGAAAAATTATTTTGTAATTTTAAATATATTTTGTTATATGAAATATATAATCGGTATCCATTTCGGTAATTATCGGATTGGGTAATAATTTCAGAAAAACTATTCCAAGCCCCATTATTCCACTTAACACCTTCTAAAATGATCTTTATATTAGCTGGTAAAATTCCACCATTATTGGTTGGCCAAATTTTTACATATGAATAATCATCAAAATTTATTACGTTAAAACCAGCAAAATAACCACCCGTCCATTGCCAGCATCCAGTACAATCGTATAATGTCTGACATTCAGCAAGCAAACTTAGGGTTATAGTAGAAGTTCCTGTCCCTGATACCGACCTGGTATTGGTTCCGCTGGTCTTATCAGAATTAACCGTTAAGGTTCCACTGTAAGCGATAGCTTGGGTGGGAGCAAAGGTTACGGTAACATTACGATAACTTCCGGCAGAGATGGCTCCGCTCCAGTTACCGCTGAATCCGGTAGGGTAACTGATACTGCTTACAGTTAGAGTAGAATTACCGTCATTGTAAATGGTTAGAGTCCTCTGGGAAGTACTGCCTACATTAACACTGCCAAAGCTTAAGTCACCTTCCAGGCGGATGATGCGGGTGGTAGTACCACTCTCTTCTACTATAACAGTAAAACTCTGAGTATCAAAAAACTCTCCATCAGATACTTTTACAGTAACATTATAATCTCCAGAAGTTGTAGGAGTCCAGGCGATCAATCCAGTTGAAGAATTGATGCTCATCCCGCCAGGTTTAGTGGTTAGAGAATAAACTAGGGTATCACCATCGGAATCAGTAGCATTTACATAATAGCTATATGGTTCGTCTTTGGTTGCAGAAGTAACTGCGGTAGAAGTTATTACTGGAGCATGATTAACATCTGCGCTAACTGTTACTGCTAAAGCATCAGTCTTAGTAATATCACCTTCAGTATATCCTTCAGTATATACTACAGTAATAGTAGCACTACCAAGAGCGATTGCTGTAATCACGCCAATATCGACTGTGGCAACTCCAGTATTACTTGAACTATAAGTACAGGCATTAAGAGCTATATCAGCAGTAGACCCATTATCATAGTGAGCAGTAATGAGTTCAATAGATTGAGAATTCCCCACTCCTATATTCATTGTTTCTGGAAAAACCTCAATACTAGAGACTGTACTTCCAGTTGAACCATCAACCGAAATGTTTACTGACTTACTATCACTTGCTTCCCCATCACTTACTTCACACTCAACTGTATGGTTACCTTCAGTAGATGGGGCTCTCCAGGTTATGGATGAACCTGTGGTACTTCCCTCAAATGTTCCTCCAGTTTTACTCCAGGTATATGTGAGTGGCTCATCATCCGGGTCAGAAGCAGAACAGGTTATTACCGTACTTTGATCTATTTCAATAGGACTTTGTGGATTAGCGGTAAGACTTGTGATTGTGGGTGAATGGTTTATGGGTGGTGTTGTACCTCCTCCCCCGCAGCCGGAAAATATTAATGATATCATACTTAGAATTAATACAGCTAAAATTATATTACTTTTCTTCATTTTAATTTCCTCCTGAATTAAAATTTTAAATAAAAAAGGACAGAATAGAAAGTAAGTATTTTACTCTCTTACTCTGTCCTTTTACCTGAAAGATTCTTCCTAAGAAATTAGGAGATAGTTCTTTTTAGTAAACTCTGTATGGGTTTTCCTAAAGATTAGGAATTGCCCCGTCGAATAAAAAGAGTAAGAAATTTAATCAAAAAAATACTCTTTTTGTAAAACGGGGACACACTTTACTTTTTCCCTGTCATGAAACGCGGGGACATAAAAGAAGAATGTCCCCCATAATTCCTGGCTTTACTTTTTGTCATGCCTAAGTGTGGGAATACAAAAGAAGAATGTCTCCTCTGATCCTTAAGTCATAAAAATCCTTCTTTTTTGGGAAAATAATTAATTAGGTTTTTTGCTAAAAGTTACCGAATTATTGAGCTAGTACATGTATCCCTATTTTTAATAACATCCTTATACCATAATGCACTGTCTTTTAAGATTCTTTCCTGGGTTTTGAAATCAACATATACGATTCCAAATCTCTTTGAATAACCATAGGCCCATTCAAAATTATCCATAAACGACCACAGATAATACCCTCTTATATCGGCTCCCTGCTGGTTTAATTCAGCAATCTTATTTAAATGGCTTTTAATATAGTCTATACGCGCAACATCATTTATCCGTTTTTTATCAGATAGGACATCCTCAAAAGCAGCACCATTTTCGGTAATATATATAGGTAGTTGGGTGTATTCTTTTTTTAGTCTTACTATAATATCATATAGACCTTCCGGATAGATCTCCCAACCCATAGCAGTTTTCTTCAAATTTCCTTCAACGCTTTGAAAGTTTAATTTTGAATCCTGAATAAATTTAGTCAGAGCACGAGAATAATAATTTACTCCTAAAAAATCATTCTTAATTGATATTTTTTGGAAAAAGATGGCCGGCTCTCTGGTGTCTTTGGTTGAATCGTTGGGTATACAGACCATTTAATTGTCTCATCCCTCTTGATAAGTTAGCATAAGGGGTTTCAATAAGTAGATGATAATGATTATTCATCAGACAATAGGT
>JAHIPN010000416.1 GCA_018894595.1 bacterium | reverse complement strand
GTACAGGATTTTCTAATTATGATCCGGCTAATCCACAATCGATGGATGAATTAATCCGAATAGCTGATCAGATGATGTATGAAGAGAAGAAGAGTAAAAATAAGGGAAGGTTATAAATTAGTCGTTAGTAAATAGTAATTCGTATCGCGTATCACGTATTTAGTTAGCTGGTTAATTAGTTACCTGGTTACCTGGTTGAGAAATGAGTATATTGAAGAATTAATACTAAACTAATTAACCAAATAACCAGCTAACTAAGTAACTAATCTAAGGGACAATCAATTTTAAACTTTTTGGCAGAAGAGTTATGATATAATTCTTCTGACCTTCGATTACTTCCCCGCTTACCTGCGCTAAAACAGGTTCTGAAGATTGAATCACTACCTCTTTGGCTTTATAAAAATTTATCCCCTTAATGCTTGCGTGTGTACCTTTAAAAACTTTGGGGATAATGCTGAGATACTTAAATCTTCCCATCTCTTCTACCAGACAGATTTCTAATAATCCATCATCTAATATAGCTTCCGGAGTAATTTTAAATCTTCCACCGTAAAATTTTCCATTACTAATAGCAATAAATAGAATTTTAGAATGGATTTCTTGACCATCAAATTTTATCTTGACATCATGGTAACTAAAAGGAGAAAGAAGTTTTTTTACGGTAGCGAAGACATAAACAAATGCACTAAGAATGCGTAAATTGGGGTGTTTACTTTTCATTTGATTGGCAAGCCGGGCTACTTCTGCATCAAATCCTACCCCACATATGTTAGCAAAATATATCTGGCTATTAACTACTCCTATATCTATTTTTTTAATCTTCCCCCGAACTAAAATTTTGCAAGCTTCAATTATATCAGAGGGAATGTCTGTACTTTTAATAAAATCATTAGCCCACCCCAGAGGAATTATACCTAAAGAAGGATCATTTTTTGATTTCATAATTCCGTTAACAATTTCGTTTACTGTTCCATCTCCACCTACTGATACAATAAGTTCTGCTCCGTTATCAGCTGCCTTTTGAGCAAGTTCCGCTGCTTCTCCTTGGTGGGAAGTGATGCATACTTTAAAATTTAGTCCGTTTTCCTTTAGATATTTTAAGACTGTATTTAAATGTTTATGGGGTTTTCCCCCACCTGCCGTTAAATTAACTATGAGTTCTGTTTTCAATTTTATTTCTCCTTTGCATGAATATTATTTAATAAAATTTTATAAGTATCCGGTTTTCTATTCAAGATAGTATTGGTATGGGGGACGATGTCTTTATTCCGAGAGAGTAAAAGATTAAGTGAAGAAAGGCTGGCTTGCTCGGTTTTGCCCAGACAAGAAGTTAATATTTGCCCTGAAGGAGAAGTTAAGAGGCTATGACCATTGCTTTGATGAGAAATGGAATTAGAACAAGCTATAAATATTTTATTTTCTGCCCCCCTGCTGCGGCTGATATTTATCTGTCTGTCATTGGTAAATTTACTGGGCCAGATAATTATATCAGCACCTTTAAGGGTTAGGGTACGGGATATTTCCGGGAAAATTCCTTCATAACCTATCATTATTCCTATGTAACCATAAGAAGTTTTAAATACCGGAAGGCCTAAATCTCCAGGAGTAAAAAGGTTCTTTTCTTCTCTTTCTAAATGAGTCTTTCGGTATTTTCCCCGGAGTTTACCTGATTCTATAAGAAAAGCGGTCTTATAATAAGACCCATCCGCTTTTTCAATTAAAGTAATAGCGCAGAGAACTTTCCTGTTTTTAGTTATTTGTTTGACTTTATGAATGATCTCCTCTCCATTTTCGGGGAAGATAAAATCACATTCGGGAAAGATAATAATATCAGTCTCCTGTTCCCATAAATTATTTATAAAGAATTCTACCTTTTGGAGATATTTTTTAAAATTATCTTCAAATTCTATTTGTACTACTGCGGTAAGCGGATTCGGATTTTTTAGACCGATCTTTTTTCCCATAATAGAATAGATAGGCAAAGTATCAGTAGGTTGAATCAACTCGGAATACAACCCCGGTCTTCTATCATTAATTGTATTAATTTGGTTATCGATGGATTTATCTATAACTTCCTCAAGTGAAATTTCATAAAAGAGAATCTCTTCCTGCCAAGAAGAGGCAATTTTGGCTATCTGGCCATCAGGTGTGAAGACAGCGCTTTTTCCACAATATAATATACTCTTTGCCTCCATTCCCACTTTATTAGCGGCAATTATCCACACTCGGTTTTCCAGGGCTCGTGTTGGAATCATATATTCTACCTGAGGGTTAGTGAGAGTCTCTTTCTCAAATCCTGAAGTCACCCAGTTGGTAAGGTCAAGCAAAATGTCCGCTCCCTGCAAGCTTAAACAACGGACTATTTCAGGTAGCCGTCCATCAGCACAGATAAACATACCCACCTTTCCGAATTCGGTTTCAACTACCGGATATTGTTCACCGGCACAAAACCAGTGAGAATCGAAATGCCAGAGGAAGGATTTTCGGAAACGGCCGATCTCATGACCTTCCGGATTGATAAGTAAAGCGGAATTATAAAGAATATTTTCGATTAGGTCAGTTTCAACTATTCCTAAAGCTATATAGCATTTATACAGTTTAGCCTTTTCTTTAACTTCATCAATTAGTTCCAGGGTCGATTTCTGGAATTCTAAATAATTTTTCACAATTTGCGGAGAAATAAAATAAGCCGGATAAACACATTCCGGCAAAACCATTAATTGAGGCCGTGAATCTGCTGCCTTATCAATCATTCTTAAGATATTTTCTTTATTTTCGTATCTATCCTCATACTCTCTTGCACTTACTTGAAGGCAAGCTACCTTTAATTTATTAACCATTGAATATACCTCCTTCTTATACTTTC
>JAHIPN010000415.1 GCA_018894595.1 bacterium | reverse complement strand
CAGGGACACAATTAACTTTAAGGACTTTTCATACAGGAGGAGTCAAAATAACCGGTGAAGATATTACCCTGGGACTTCCACGAGTAGAACAACTCTTTGAGGTAAGAAAGCCAAAAAAACAGGCAGTAATCAGTGAAATAAATGGAATAGTAGAGGAAATTATTACCGAGAACAATTACAAGAAGCAGGTAGTAGTTAATCCTGAAATATCAAAAGAAAATAAAGACGCCATCGAGGAAAAGAAAAAGATCTATAATATCCCTGCTGATTTAAGGCTAATAGTAGAAAAAGGACAAAAGATTAGTGCTGGAGAAAGATTGACTGTTGGGTTTATTGATCCCCATGATATTTTGAAGATTCAGGGAATTAAGGCAGTTCAAGAATATTTATTAAAAGAAATACAAGCAGTATATAGATCACAAGGGGTTAAAATCAGTGATAAACATATCGAGACAATAATTCGTCAAATTGCTCGTTTAAATATGATTTATGTAAAATCAGCTCGTGACTCCGAATTGCTATCCGGGGAATTAGTGTATGTATCAGATTTTGAGAAGGCTAATAAAAAAGTAGTAGAAGAAAATGAAGAAATTAGTAAGAAGAACAGAGAATTATTAGAAAATAAAAAAACTATCTTTTCATTGGTAAATGTTAAAACAGGGGAAGTAATAGTTAAAGAAGGAGAAGTAATTACTAATAAAGTTATAACTAAAATTGAAATTAGCGATTGGACTACATTGATAGTTGAAGATCAAGAAAATAAACAATTTACTATTGTTAAAGGAGAAAATTCCTTTATAGAAAGAATAACTGGCAATATTTTGGTTGGTGGGATTAAAGATAATATTCAAGAAGACAACACTGAAACAGAAAGTCTAAGTGATTCTAAGATAAAATTTAATGGGGTCATTAGCAAAGGAGTTGGAGTAGAAATTGCTAATAGCGGGATTAGAATAATAAGTTGTGCTAAACCAGATATTTACGAAAAGACAGAAGACAGGATTACTGCCGCAGATATTATTAATCCAGAAGATTCTCAAGTTTTAGTGAGCGCGAACAAGCAACTTACTTTCTCGGAAGTGGATAAAATCATAAAAACTAAGGTAGATAGAATAAAGGTATGGAAAGAAATTAAGGAGATATCCGTAAGAGACGGACTGATCAAATCAATTAAAGATGAAATTATTGGCCGACCCATTGGCGAAGATGTTAAAGATCCTATAAGCGGAAATATTATCGCAGCCAAGGATCAAATAATAAGTAAGAATCTAATTAAAAAAATATTATTATATAAACTAAGTGAGCTACCATTGGAAGATGGAAGATATTTTTCTTTAGAAGGTAGAACTTTAGAATTCCTTTACGACAATGTAGTAGGTAAAATTGCTGCTTTAGATATTTTGGATCCGGAAACAGGTGAAGTTGTAATTAGTGGAGGTAAAAAAATAACCAGGAACCATGCTACAGAAATTTGTAATAGACATTTGGATTTAATAAAAGTAAGGGCAAACAATAAGATCGTATGTATTGATATAATTGAAAAAATAGGATTTATTAGAAGGAAGAAGTTGGTAGCAGTAGGAATGCCCATAATTCAAGGTATTACTCAAGCTTCCCTTTCTACTGAAAGTTTTTTATCTGCTGCATCATTTCAGAGAACTACTCATGTTTTAACCAATGCTTCTATCAAGGGGAAGGTAGATAAGCTTTACGGTTTAAAAGAAAATGTTATTATTGGTAACATAATACCCGCAGGGACAGGTTTAAATAAATACGGAGAAATAGAAGTTGATTACTCACATGAGGAAGAAAAAAAAGTGGAAGAAATATTTAAAGAGGCAGAAGGAGAACAGAAGAAAAATAAGGTAGATATATTTTTGACAGAAGATGAGGGTGGTAAAGAGAAAATGTCAGACCACACTGCAGATCAAGAATCGCAATATAATTCGGAAAACAAGGAAACAAAAGATAAAAAATCTATTAATAATAGTTGACATCAAATACTGATGCTGTTAGAATATAAAAGTATTTTTATTTACAAAATGTTGATAAATCTAGATAAAGGAAGGTAAGATATGCCTACCATAAATCAATTAGTAAGAAAAGGCAGAAAAAAGGTTTTTAAAAAATCTGATACGCCATCTTTGCAAGGCAGCCCTTTAAAAAGAGGGGTATGCACCAGAGTTTGGACTATAACTCCCAAGAAACCTAATTCCGCCTTAAGAAAAGTCACTCGAGTAAGGTTAACTAATAATATGGAGGTTACTGCCTATATTCCCGGAATAGGGCATAATCTTCAAGAACATTCCATTGTGCTCTTAAGAGGTGGAAGGGTAAAAGATTTACCAGGAGTTAGATATCATATTGTTAGAGGAGTTATGGATGCTACTGGAGTAGAAAATAGAATGCAAGGGCGCTCAAGATATGGATCTAAAAGACCAAAGAAGACAAGCAAGTAATAAATAAGTCGTTAGTCGTTAGTGAATAGTATTTAGTTATCCGGTTTACCAGTTAAACTAATTCTTAAGTTTTTAGTTTTTGGTTTATAGTTTTTAGATAAATAAAACCGAATACTGAGTTCTATTTCTTAACGATATATGATATACTAAATACTATTTTAAAAAGATAGGAGTACTTAAACAATGTCCAGAAGGAGAAAGGCAGTAAAGAGAATAAAAATACCAGATCCTGCGTACCATGATAAAAATATAACTCTTTTTATAAACAAGCTAATGTATGATGGTAAAAAAAGCAAAGCAGAAGCAATTTTTTATCGAGCTTTAGATATAGCTGCTAAGAAAACAAAAAAGGAACCCTTGGAAGTATTTAATCAAGCTTTACAGAATGTTATACCAGTATTAGAGGTAAAATCAAGAAGGGTTGGAGGAGCCAGTTATCAGATCCCGGTTGAAGTAAGT
>JAHIPN010000414.1 GCA_018894595.1 bacterium | reverse complement strand
GAGGCAATTAATTATACTAATGCTGATGATAAAGCGGCTTATTTAGTGAAGGCAATAAGAGAAAATTGGCAATTCCCGGAGGAATATTTAAGGGAGAAAAGAGAGGAAGAGAGAAAGGAAGAAAGGGAAAAAATAAAATATATTAAAATAAAACTGCAAGAAAAGGAAAATAAAAAGAGGCAGGAAGAGATTAAAAAGATAGAACAAATTTACAATTCGCTTGGTCCTTCACAGCAGGAAGAGATAAGAATAGAAACAGAAAATAGGCTGCCTGAGTTTTGGAAAGAAAAGCTTAATAAGGTAAAAGTTAAAAGGACAACCTCAAATCTGCTTGAGGTTGTCCTGGAAGAAAAAAGAAGAGAGATAATAATAGAGTGGATTGCTTCCGGAAGGATTGGAGTGTGACAAAGAACGGTTCTCTGTTCTTTTTTTACCACGGCAATTTCCTTCGTTTTGCGGAAAGAGATACGAAAGCTCTGCAAAAAATTCACGAAGTTTATTTGGAGTTATTAAACCCCCAAGAAAAACCCTTTCTTTTTCTCTTGGGCACGAAATATACGTTTTTTCGTTAAGTGAAATATGCAAGACTGATTGAGAAAATAAAAACGAGATCGCTTGAAATCATTTCAGATCATCAAGCTTCGAAAAGTTTTGAAAAAGTAGAAGAGGTTTATGAGAAAGTTATTCAGGAAAATCAAAAATAGCCGTAAAACCCAAGCTTGTATTTTAACCATCGCCTTGATTATTTGTGCTGGAATTTTTTGGTATATTAAAACAAATCCGGTTATGCCACAGTTGACCATATATTTTTTAAATGATGTAAAACTGCCGGAAAAAGGCCAGAAAGTTTTGGTTTTTTCACCTCATCCTGATGATGAAACAATTGCCTGCGGCGGTTATATTATCGAATCAGTACAAAGAGGAGCTGAGGTTAAAATTGTTTTAATTACCGATGGTGATAAACGTAATTTAAAAAATTTACGATACTCGGAATTTGAAACCGCCACTAGTGTTTTGGGAGTAACGGCTAATCATTTAATTTACTTAAATTATTCGGACGGTAAGCTTGCCCAGCAAAGTCAGGTAGAACTAGAAAAAGTTTTCCAAAATCAAATAGACGATTACAATCCTGATATTGTTCTCTTCCCCCACCCTAGCGATACCCACAAAGACCATGCTGTCACCAGCAAAATTGTGGAGAAAATACTCGAACAATCTCCAGTTAATAAAATTGCTTATAAATATTTAGTTCATCACAATCTGTATCCCCACCCTAAAAAATACGCTCCTTACTTATTCACACTGCCGCCGATTCGTTTAATTACTTTTGATGGTGGATGGGAAAGATTGATGTTGTCGGAAGAAACAAAAAACTTAAAGCAAAAAGCACTTAAATCTTATCAAAGCCAACTAAAAAACCCCTTACTAAAAAATTTACTCGAGTCATCTATTCGAGAAAATGAACTGTTTGCTGTAGAAAGTTTACCCTGATTGAACATAACGGCTACCCGGAGAAACAGAAAAGAACATGATGCGATCTTCCAGTGTTTATGAGTGTATCAATGTAGTGATAATAGGATTAATCAATGGGGAAGCAATGAGTATTAAAATTCGTAACTATCAGATAGAAGACAGAGATGCTATTCGAAAAATTAGTCTTGAGAGCATAGTGTTAGGAGAATATAGGTCTTCTATCTTTGATGATGAAATACTGGCCGATCTATTGACCATATATTTTACTGATTATGAACCTTTATCCTGTTTTGTTGCAGTAAAAGGAAATCAGGTGATTGGTTATATTATGGGAGCTCAGGATGTGCGAAAGATGCGTAGATTAATGAAATATAAGATTGTTCCAAGATTAATATATAAAGCTTTATGTCGTCATCAGCTTTTACGCAGAAATAATCTAATATTGATGAAAAATATTATATCCAGTTATTTAAAAGGAGAGTTTATTGCTCCTGACTTTTCCAAAGAATATCCTGCAACTTTACACATTAACATTAGAGCGGAATATAGAAGACAAAATCTTGGTTCTTTGCTGGTCGATTATTTTCTAGATTTTTTAAAGAAGAAAAATATTCGGGGAATTCATTTTGGTGTTATGGCAGAAAGTGCAAAAGATTTTTTTATCAAGTTAAATTTTAATATATTGTTTACCGGGGAATACTCTTTCCCCCGATATTTGTTAGGGGGAAATATTCCCCATTATATCATGGGTAAGCAAATCTAGTTAAAAAGGAACAGGAGCTGTGTAGATTCAAGTTGCTAATGCAACTTGCGCCCAAGGTGCCCCCTATTTTTCTCTATTATATTTATATCCTGAAAGGAGCAAAGTTTGATGTTTTCTGAAATGATATTAAAGATAACAAACTCCGTATATTGGGATTTTTTAAGTACTCTATCGGCAATGCTTTTAGGGATTTTTTTACTTGGTTATTTTCAAAGCATTACTATAGTAGGGCAAACGAATACTTTGGAAGACTAAACGCAATATATAGCAAAGAAATAAGCAAATTAAGCAAAGTAAAATTTGATATAAAGCATGATGAAAAAGGCATGCCGATAAAAATCGTTTTTATTTCAGGGAAAGTAACGTTAAATACAAATGTCAAAGGGAAATTAGAAGTGGTAAAAACTAAAGCAACGAACAAAGATAATTAGGTACCTATATATAAAATCAACAATAAATTATAAATGAGCCATATAATGTTATCTTTTATTTTTGAAATTATTGAATTATAAGTTTTAAGTAATAGAGAAGAAAGATTATATTGGATTATATTGGACTAATTAGGATAAATATTCCCTTAATTGTTAGAAAAGGAAACTTTAAAAGATTTCTAAAAAATTAAAAGAGGGTTTTAAGAAAACGAAATTGCCTAAAATAAATATTTGAATGTTTTAAGAAATAAGCTAAAAATTATTTTTATCTTCTCTCGATATTTCTTTTTTTAGTGCTATAATTATAAGTACAAAAGGGAGTGCGATTTGCCAAAATTACGCTCCCCTTTTTATGGCTATACCGAAAGACTTAACATATGTTTTTCTTTCGGTTTTTTTATTTTATTAATTTAAATGTGCTTTCCACCTGTCTGCGTCTACCTGTGCGTATCCGCACGCAGACAGGTGCAACGCACAGGCAGAGGAGTTATAAAAATACTACAAAAAGCAATAGATCATACTCAATTTAAAAACTACTCGGGCCTGGAAGTGATTTATAGGTCAAGCCCTTAATTCATGCCACGCCAAAAAAGGGTTTGAATTATATATACAAATATAAT
>JAHIPN010000413.1 GCA_018894595.1 bacterium | reverse complement strand
TTTATGGTTTATAGTAGGACAGGCGTCTCGCCTGTCTATTTGGGAAATAATTACTAAAAATTTATTTAATCCCCAGATAGAAAAAGCTGTGTCTATTATATCAAAAGGATGAAAACCTCCCGGCCAGGTGCCGCTACGGCGTTGGTTTGATAAAAACCATTGCACAGCTCCTTCCGCTGATAGCCCATACTCTTCTGTTAGATGGGAATATTTAGATAGAGAAGAAAAAGCCATTAATGCCAAACCTGTCTTTGAGGCATCTTTACGTCCAAATGAACCATTTTTATTTTGCTGGTTTTTCAGATATTTCAATCCTTTTATAATTGTCTCCTGGTGCTGGCCTGTTTGGGCTAAAGCAAATATCACCGGTGGGGTAGTCCATAAGGGTTCAAATTGCTTTAAATTTGGGAGATTTGTCTTCCAGGAACCGTCATCTCTCTGGTCATTTACCAGCCACTTACAGGCGGATTTAATAATAGGATCGGAGGCTTGGTAATCGCAGTAAAAAAGAAGATATAGTGCCCAGGAAGTATCCCAACAATCATCATTCCAGCTCCCATTAGTATTTTGATTTTTTATTAGCCAGTTAATCCCCTTTTCTACTGCCCTTCCTTCATTACCTGTGCTAATTAAACCATATAAGGCAGCAGTTGTGGATTCTACTTTATTCCAGGAAAAAGAAGAAGTATCTTCCCAGTATCCTTCATTGTGTTGATGAACCAAAAGAAAGGATAAGGCTTTTTCAATATCTGGTATGGAAAAAGGCTGATGACTATCTCCTTTCCTTTTATCGATATTACTAAATGTTCTTAAACCAAAAAGACCTGTAGCTACCACACTTGAGCGTTTATCTTGAGTTACCATAGGCCAGCTTCCGTCCGGACGTTGTTGGTTAGCAAGCCATTGAGCCGCTATAGATATTTTATTTAATATAATTTCCTTATTTATCTCTTCCTCATTATTGGCAGCAAATAGGACAAACGAAGAATTAATTAATCCTAAAATTATGGCTATTATTATAAACGATAAATTTAATTTGTATCTACACATGTTTTAAAAATTTCAATTCCTATTTATTTAACATTCTATCACGTTTTTTATTTTAAACTCAAGCGTACGAATATAGTATCGAGTATATAGTATTGAGTATCAAGTTAAGAAAGCGAAAGAAAAGATAGAAAAAGTAGCATTCTTCTTTCTATCTAACTGCCCCACTAAAGTTTACACTAACTTTCTAAATCGTATTGCGTATCGAGTATCATGTGAAGAAATAGAATTAGAGAAAAAAGGAGATAGGAAAATAAAAACAATAAATATTCTTTTCTTTTTCTTACTGCCCTACTAAAGTTTACATTAACTTTTTAAATAAAAATATGATATACTTAGAAAAATGTTTAGAGTGGGAGGAAAAATGGCGATAGATATATCAATTAGTCGTAAGTTTCCTCGGGTCAAGATTTTAGACCGCTATATTATAAGTGAAGTATTGTGCTTTGTCGCCCTGACTGCTTCCGCTTTGACTATTATGTTAATCGTGAGAACCCTTTTAGAGTTAACGGATATGTTAATTATTGAGAGGGTAGCCTGGCCTTATATTATTAAATTATTAGTCTACCGCCTCCCTGCATTTTTGGTACTAACCTTCCCTATGTCTTTGCTGGCCTCCAGTGAATTAGCTATCGGCCGACTTTCTACTGATAGTGAAATAACCGCGATGAGAGCAGGCGGAGTAAGCCTTCGTCGAATAATCATTCCTTTTTTAATAGCTGCTTTAGTTGTAAGTATTTTATCTTTTGTAATTAATGATTACGTTGTTCCTGAGGCTAATTACCTCTCTCAGAATATTATCCGTGAGATTGTCCAAAAAAAAGGGCCATCCTATATCAGGCGAAATGTTTTTTTTCGTGATGCTGAAAATCGTTATTATTACGTTAATCAATTTGATGAAAAAAATATGATTATGCGAGATATAATAGTCTATGAGTTTAATGGAGAAGGGTCTCTCCGAACGATAACCGCCAAGGAAGGTACGTGGATAGCTAACACCTGGAAATTAGAGAACGGAAGCATTTATAATTACCATGAAGGCGAGGAAGGTGCTTATGAGATTAGTTTTGCTACTTTAGATATCATTTTAAAAGAAGACCTTCAAAAATTTTTTAAAAACCAAAGGACACCTCAAGAGATGAGTAGTAAAGAATTAAGACAACAGATAGATATTTTACAAAAGGCAGGAGCGGATACTAAAAGCTTTGAAGTAGATCTGTATATGAAGTATTCTGTCCCTTTTAGCGGGCTAATTTTTGTGCTGCTGGGGGTGCCTTTAGGCCTACAGGTAAAACGGGGAAGCAAAGCTACCGGTATAATTATTAGCATTATCCTGGTTTTTATTTATTACATCTCTGTCTCCACTATCAGGTCACTTGGTAGAGGGGGGACAATAGTTCCGGTTTTAGCAGCCTGGCTGCCAAATATAATTTTTGCTATTTTGGGGACAATTCTTATATTTAGGGCGGAGAAGAAGTGAGATAGTCGGCAGTGAATAGTGAATAGTCGTTAGCATTAAAAACTGGTTTTCAGTTGTCTGTTTCAGTTGGTGGGGCTTTCAGCTGTTGCTGGGCAATTTGTTGAATAATGTTTCGGGCATTTTGAGCCTCCTGACTGTCAGGGGCAAGCTCGATTACTTTTTTCAGCTCTTCTAAACCTTCATCTATTTTATTCTGACGCAGATAAGCCCCTGCCAAACCGTAATGAGCATTCGCATATTTTGGATTTATCTTTATAGCATTTAGAAAAGCTATCTCTGCTGGCCTGTATCTTTCCACCCTCATATAATTATTTCCTAAATCAGCATATAGTGGAACCATCGATTTTTCGTCCTTCTGATAAGTTATCGCCTGTTTCAGTTTGACTATGCCCTTATCCAGCTGGCCCTTTTTAAAATAAAGATAGGCTAGCCTTGAGGGTAAATCAGGATGATCCATATATTTTCCTGCTTCTTCAAAATATTCTATGGATATACCGTAAATACCTTTTTGGGATACAATCTGTCCGAGATTATAATATACCATCCCGAAATAAGGATTCCATTTTAAGGCTTCCTGAAAATACTTCGCGGCTGTATCGTGATCAGCTTTTTTAGCATATTCCACACCATAAAATTCGTAAACCTGAGAGACAAAGGGGCAGGCTACTATTGCACAGAGAAATAAAGATAATAGAATAATTATCAGATATAAAAGGGGTTTAAATTTATAAATATTGCCTTCGGTTCTAACGTTCTTATCGCCCCCGGCTTTTGACTTTGACTGTGTTTTTTTGACACTTACTGTTTTTACCTCTTCAATTTTTGTCTTCTGTCCAGAATATTTAATTGAAGCAATAAGTCCTATGAACAGCCAGAAGAGTACCAGAGTTGCCGGCAGATGCAGAGGAAAACCAAAAATAGCATCAACCAAAACTGCCATTATCCCTCCCATTAAGCCGATTATTATCCCCTGTTTATATTTATCTTTTATTCTTTTTAAAAGTTTTATTCCGTAATTAAAATAACTGATGATAAGCCAGAGAAAAAGGCCTAAACCGAGTATCCCTATCTCCGCTCCAAGCTGTAAATATTCATTGTGCACTTTATCAGCAATTCCGTAAGGATAAAGGCGGCGGTGTTCATCCTGGTCGAAAAACTTGGCCTGATAGTTTAAAGAATTATATTTGAAAGTACCCAAACCTGAACCAAGAATTGGGTGGTCTTTAATTATCATCCCGGTAAATTCCCAGATGGCAATTCGTCTGCCAAAAGAAAGTTCATTTATAAGTCGGGCAATAGAAATTCTTCCTTTTATTTTGGAGATAACTGTACCTGGTTTATTTAGAGGATTGGGCAAGGCAAATAGAAAAGTAACCAAGACGACGAGAGCCAGGATGAGAATAAAGATTTTTTTGTGCTCTTTGATAAATCCTTTGCCCTGGCTGACCAGATAGAGAATAAACATAAAGAGAGACGAGAGTCCTATCGCCAGATAAGAACCCCGGGTAAAGGTCAGAATTATACTTCCTCCTATTGCCAATATTCCTATTAGTAGTAAAACCCTTTTTGTTCTGTTGCGGCAGGCAAAGAAAAGAGATATGGCAAGAGGAAGCGGCACAATCAGATACTCGGCAAAGTAATTGACATTACCAAAAACACCAAAGACCTGCTGTCTTCCTATATTGCGAATCCAGAAGGAGAAATCGATACCATTGTATTGGAAGATACCGTATATGCCAAATAGACTGCTGATAATAAGTAAGGTGGCAAGCAGGCGATTGATTTGATGTTTGTCACGGACATTATTGACTACAATGAAATATAATATGGGACCTGCCAAAAAGAGGGGCAATTCTAAAAGGCTCACCATAGGGCTGTTAGACCAGAGAAGAGAGAGGGTGCAAATTGCCATAAAGCTTAATACGGGAAGATTTAAGGGGGTGCGGGTAATTTTAACCTCTTCCTTGTTTACCATCTTAAGTTTCCAGAGCATTAAACCAATTATTACTAAAATATTAAAGGCCAGCTCTTTTGGGGGATTAAATATCCGCACCAGATAAGGATAAAACACCAGAGGAGTCGAAATAATTAGAATGATGATGGTTGCTTCAATCGCATTATTCCAAAAAGATTGATTTTGACGAATCACATCTGTTTCTTTATATTCCATTATTTTCCTCAAACTCCAATATTTATTACTTGTTTCTACGTTTTGATTAGGGAGATTATTTTCCATTCGTCGTCTTCTTTTATAAAATCTACATTATATTCTGTGCTTTCTTCAGCATCTACCCAGGAAATGGATGTACAAAAAGGACCGACACACACTTTTAAAGAAAATTTAAGATTAAAATAAAAAATAGATAATACTTAATAAATTACTTTTAAAATTTTATCATACTCTCTCCTTTAAGTAAAACTTTACATCAACATTTTTTCTTCTAACTACCCCACTAAAGTTTACACTAACATCAACATTAACCTAACATTATTTTATATTCTCTTATAATAAAAAAGGGTAAAGTGGAGTGTATACTTTACCCTTTTTTATTTTTATAAATAAGATTACTCTCCGGTGTAAGTAAATCCCCAACGTTCACTCCAAGACATAGCAATCATACTTCCATTTTCATCATAACCGTAAGCCCGTGACTCCCAGTAATAGTTATGCCCAGAAACTAAAGGAATAGCCCATCCATTTTGGTTATATGTTGCAGTAGAAGTAATCAAACTATTAAACCAAGGCCACCAGACTAGTGTAGTGCGTCATAAATAACTTGACATTTAAAAGGATATATGTTATGCTTATTTCAAATGAACATATCAGAACGTATTATTTTAGATCCCCAAGAACAGGCTACCATCCGACTCTGGGCTCACGGGAAAAGCTTCCCCCTGCGATTGGTACAACGTGCCCAAATCATTCAGATGGCAGCCGATGGAATCTTCAGCCACGACATAGCTTGCCGTCTGGGGATTTCCCGTCCTACGGTTCAACTCTGGCGGCAGCGTTTTTTGTCCTTGCGCTGCGCCGGGTTGGAAAAGGATGCGCCCCGTCCTGGCCGTATCCCCAAAATTTCGAAAGCGAAAATCAAAGCGGTGGTCGAAGCCACTATACAGACCACGCCTCCCCATGCGACGCACTGGAGTACGCGAACCATGGCAAAAGCTCAAGGCTTAAGCGAAGCGACGATACGTCGGATATGGAAGCAACACAACCTGAAGCCGCATCTGGTCAAAACCTTCAAACTCAGCCGCGACAAGCACTTTGTCGAAAAGTTGTAC
>JAHIPN010000412.1 GCA_018894595.1 bacterium | reverse complement strand
TGCGATAGAAGAATGGAAATCAGAAAGATTATAATACAAATCGGTGCTAAAGCCTTCCGGGTATCCTGCTTGAGAAAGTAAAGATTGGGCTTCAACAACATCATAAGAATAACCTGTAAGACTCGAATTGTACCCTATCATACTTGGGGGTATTGGACTTTCGGCTACTACCTTATTGTAACCGAATTCTAAATTTATTTCATCGATTAAAGTTTGTTTGTCAATGGCATAATTTATAGCCTGCCTTACTTTTAAATTATCAAAAGGTGTTGTATCTAAATTAAAGCCATAATAGTAAACTCCACCTAATTGTGCCGCTGTTATTTCAGTTTCTAAATTAAAATCGACATTAGTAACCGTTTGTCCTTCTGTTACATTAACAATCTGCTGAGTGGTTGTATAGCCATGTTTTATTACGGTTATAGTATATTGACCGGCCGGAACATTATTCAAGGTATAAGCACCATCAGAAAAAGAAGAAACCGCAAATATTCCTTCACCAAGAACATCAACCCTTGCTGCTCCTGGTATATAATCCTCTGCATTAGGCCAGTAAACATTTATTACTCCCTTAACTGTTCCTGTATGTGTGGATACGGGTGTTGTACATCCAATTAAAAATACCATTACTCCTAATAGACAGATTAGTAAAATAATTTTGATTGATAAAAATCTTTTCATTTCTTTTACCTCCAAATAAAATATTTTTACGAACTTTAACTTTAAATTATTAACTAAAAATCATTCATTTTCAGTATACGTAAATTCCCAATACTCGCTTTGAGATATAGCAACCTCATTGTTATCAACAGAACCATAGCTTGTTACCTCCCAACCATAACTATGGCCAAGGATTAAAGGAGAAGCTTGCCCATCTTGATTATAAGTTGCATTAGAAGTAGTCATATCATTAATTAAAATATCCCAGGCTACCTTATCATCGGTTAAATCTTTTACCCAGAGTTCCGTGGTTCCAGAGTTTATACTTCCTCCAGGATTAGCTCCCACGGGAGACCATTCAAAAGTTGGAGTAGAATTATTTATTGTTTCCCCATCTGAAGGACTAATTAGATAGATTGGGGGCAAGAAAGTGTTGATAGTTCCTGTTTCCTGGCTAGGGGCAGTTTCCCAACTATCACCATAGGCAGTAACATAATAAGAATAGGTATTACCTACTACTATGTTAGTATCATCATGCCACTGAACAACATTCTTATCATAAAGCAATTCTCCTGTACCCGTATAAACTGGTTCTGTTTCAACTACTCCATTAACACTTCTATAAACTTTATAGCCACTGGCTTCAAGATAGGGATCCCAAAACACATTTACAAGCTGCTCGATATTCTGAGAATTTTCCGGTATATGATCGGTCCAGGATATAGCAACTACATTAGAGACTATGTTTGTACTAGTAGTAAACGGTCCATCAGCCTGAGCTATGGGCTCAGGGGTCCTGTAATTTATTATGTCAAATTCAGGGCTGCCGTATACTGCACTCCAAATTTTAGTGATAATTTCCAACTGTAGACCGGCAGTTACATCTAAACCCGCATACAACTCCCACCAGGGGTCATCCCAAATATCTGCTTCAAAATCTAGGTATCCATAGATATTACAATAAGGCCCAGCAATTCCATATAACATCAGTTCTAATTGGGGGCCAGCATAAGCCTTAATCTTGGCTTCGGCTGATAAAGAAGGCTCTCTGAACTCGAAACTAAATACAGGTTCGTTTTTTATCTCTTTCCAGGTTCCGTTATCAAACTCTACCCCGGCCACATAAGCCCCTTCATCCTCCTGGGAAATGGTAATCCCAGTAGTCAATTCGGCAAAGATCTCTCCGTCTAAACCTACATTGACATCAATTTGAGGTTTTAAGGTAACGGGAACAATAATGGGAAAAACACCGATCCCTACTGTAATTACATCAAAGTAGATAGTAAATATAGTTTTAGGGTTATCATCTAATAAGTCTCCTACTGAAAAGGAATCAGTTAAAGTAACATCGAGCTCTACTTTACTCTCCACTGTATTTTTAAACTCTAAAGTCTTTAACTTAAAAAAGCCGATGGTACCATTAAGCAGAATGTGATAATCAAAAGACAATTCACCATCTACTACAAGATGATTATTACATAAGACTTCATCAAGTTCATAGTAAAATCTGTACCCGGTTTCGAATTTGTCTTCTATTAGTCTTACCCCTTTAGGGTAAGATATACCTTTTTCAATATCTTCCGGCTCTAAGGTTATGTCAAATTCAAAGCTCCCCTGTTCTATGGCTTCTTCAAGTGAGGCGAATTCAGTTTCGATAATAACTTGATTCCCATCTTTCCCACCTTTAGTGATATTTGTAACTTTACGAAGTAAACCATAAGGGGTTTGATCGGTTACTCCCATTACTAAAATGTCTCCTGATGTTAATTCTTCTAACTGGGAGGTAGTTTTTTCAAAGACAATAGTACTTTGATCTTCTGTGACAGAAACTATTTCTTGTATCGTTTCTTCCTCTACGACCTTGGTGGTCTCCGGAATGATAGGCTCTGTTAGATCGTCTGGAGGTGGAGGTGTTACCGGATTACCTCCTCCACAGCCAGAAAAAACTAATGCAATTATACTTAGAATTAACACAGCTAAAATTATTTTGTTTATTTTCATTTTACTTCCCTCCGAAAATTTATTAGATTAAATTGGTTTTTTGAAGTTTTATTATTATTTGACACTTTCAAGAATTAAATCTTTTTACATTTTTTAATCACTCGTGCAAAAAAGCCGGCAGTCTGGCGGTCGTAATATTGTCTGAGAATGACAGTATTTTAGACCCATGACTTTGCGCCCTACCCTTTCGGATAGTTTACCTTTATCAGCTTTTTATTAATCGGATATTTTATTTTTAAACAAAAAGGACAGGGTAAAAATAGTTATATTACTTTTCTTACCCTGTCCTTTTACCTGAAAGATTCTTCCTATGTAATTAGGAGATAATTCTTTTAGTAAACTCTGTATGGGTTTTCCTAAAAATTAGGAATTGCCCCGTCGGTGCCTTTTTGCATAAAGCTCTCCAGAGTTCTGTCCAGTAACAGTCCTTTTGCCTGAAAGTTTTGATACTTTTGGTATCTTGCCTCTTCGGCTCCTTTTCTTTTATGATGGAAAGAAAAAGTCTCTCCTGTTACCTTCATACAGAATAAAATATTTAGTTTTTGGTTACATAATTATAGAAGATTGATGCTTAGATGGATAGTATCGTTAGGGTGTGTTACTTGGTGCGTCTCTTGGAATAGAGAAAGAATGCTAGTCTTAAGATTGATTTTAGATAATATAGCTATTTATTTTAGTATAATATTATTATAGATATTCTGCTTAGATAGAAAATAGACTTATTTAATTTTTAGTACACTTTTTTCTATATACGACAAGTCTATTCAAAAATCCTTCTTTTTCTGAAAAATAATTCATAAAAAATATTAAAGCCCTTCAGCAAAATCGCTGAAAGGCTTTGTTTATAAGGATTTGGTGGAGGCTAGTAGACGAGTTTCGCAACTTTTGTATGAGTGTTGATACTGAAAAGGTGTATCATAAGTTAGAAGAGGTAATTAGTATCGGTTAGAAATTAAGAGGTAATAAATTAGATAGTGTAACTGTTAATTTACCGAATTATTGAGCTAATAAGGCCTTCCCTTTTCATATTATATTATCAAAAACCGTCCCCGTGGTATTAAAAAACGAAAGTGGAATATATGTTAAATCTTTCGGTATAGCCATACAAAAGGGAGTGTAATTTTGGTAAACCGCCCTCCCTTTTGTACTTATAATTATAACATTAAAAAAAGAAATATCGAGAGAAAATAAAGATATTTTTTATTTTATATCTTAAACCCTTTAAATATTAATTTTATTAAAATGGGACCTGTTGTCCCTATTTTCACTATTTTCATTTTCTCTATTTTCTTAAAATCTAGGGCTCCCGATAGCGGTAGCGATATATCATCTTGTGAGAATGGAAAACAAGATGAAGAACCTAGAGAATGCAATAAATAGCCTAGCTATCGTGATAAATGAGATGAAGAAGTAAAAGAGAACCAAGTTTACATACAGAATAGGGCAGGCGAAAGCCTGCCCTCCCTTATGTTTCTACTACCTAGGCTATCCCTTTTATAGAGCCCAGGAAGGCTCCCTATAATCATTAGCTGGATCATTTGTAAGTCTAGTCTGGTTAGAGCCATCTGCATTCATCACGTAGATCTCACCATTTCCATCACGACCAGATTCAAATGCAATCTTAGTTCCATCTGGTGAAAAACAGGGATCCCAATTCCAACCATTATTTGTAATGTTAGTCTGGTTAGAGCCATCTGCATTCATCACGTAGATCTCAAGATCTCCATCACGATAAGATGCAAACGCAATCTTACCAGTTAAAGAAGGTTGAGGAAAATCACTTGGGGTGAAAGTAGCGGATATAGTATGGTCTTCGGTTACATTAGTAAAGGTGTATGAACTTACTGCTCCTACTGAACTTCCGTCTACCAAAACATCATCTATACTATAACCAATAACAGGGGTAATGGTAAATGATTTATCTGAACCATGGTTTACGGTTACATCCCCGGATGGACTTATAGACCCATTGGGTCCGGCAGAGGCAGTGATAGTATAGATATTTAGAGGAGATGCCAGCCCAAGAAAGTCAGAAGGATGACGCAACCCTGCATCAACCATTTCTTGCAGATTTTTGTAGTAACCATTATAAGTTCCATCGGTAAACTGGCTCCAGTTGGAAGGCTTTCCCACCATAGTCCAATTACTGCTAGGTTCCTGGTCTGGATGACGGATTCCAAAATGAAGGTGGGCCCCCAGCCCGGCAGCACTTATATCAGCAATATCTGCAATCTCATCACCGGTCTCAACCCAGTCGTTCTCTGATAGATTATTCGGGTTAACATGAACATACACGGAATATATCGTGTCTACTTCTTCTAATGGGTAATGATAACTCTGTCCATGTATCTCCTCATTCCGCCCCGGAATCTTAAAAGGTCCTTTATTATGTTCTAAAACTACTAGATGGCCCAATGCACCCAAGTCAGATATCTTAGCTACCCGTCCACTGGTTATCGCATAGACTGGGGTACCAGCAACAACAGCAATATCTTCGCCAGAATGAAAACCATTGTAATACTTCCCTCCATAATAACCGAGGTAATTCCCAAATCTCTGGCTTATATTGTTCTCGTAGTCATCTAATGGTTTAACAAGTTCAACTACAGGGGTGGATGTTGGGGGTGTTATAGAGCCGCCTCCATCACAACCAGAAAATATTAATGCTATCATACTTAGAATTAACACAACTAAAATTATTTTGTTTTTTATTTTAATTTCCTCCTTAAAATTTATTAAATTAAATAGCCATAAAACTCTTTATAACCTAACACTTCTTGAATTCTAACGGTTTAATATTTTTTTTAATCACTCGCGTAAAAAAGCCGGTAGTCTGGCGGTCGTAATATTGTCTGAGAATGACAATATTTTAGACCCATGACTTTGCGCCCTACCCTTTCGGATAGTTTACCTTTTTCAGCTTTTTATTAATCGGATATTTTATTTTTAAATAAAAAAGGACAGAGTAAAAATAGTTATATTACTACTCTTACTCTGTCCTTTTACCTGAAAGATTCTTCCTATATGGTTAGGAAATAGTTCTTTTCAGTAAACTCTGTATGGGTTTTCCTAAAAATTAGGAGTTGCCCCTTCGGTGCTTTTTGGTATAAAGCTCTCCAGAGTTCTGTCCGGTAACAGTCCTTTTACCTGAAAGTTTGGATACTTTGGTATCTTGCCTCTTCGGCTCCTTTTCTTTTATGATGGAAAGAAAAAGTCTCTCCTGTTACCTTCATACAGATTACATTATTAAATTTATTCAAGATTATAAAAATACAAAATATTTATTTAAGTGAATATTTCACGCTATAAAGTATAATACGACATAACTTTTAAAAATCCTTCTTTTTCTTAAAAATAATTTAAAAAAAACAAATAAAGCCCTTCAGAAAAATGCCTGAAAGGCTTTGTTTGTAAGGATTTGGTGGAGGCTAGTAGACGAGTTTCGCAACTTTTGTTTGAATGACAATACTAATATCTACCATAACCTAAAAACTATAATTACACCTATATAAGGACTGATTATTGTCTGGCCCTCTATTGTGTACACTGGAACTTTTTTTATAAATTACTACACTTAAACATTTTATTCCGGACTAACCTTACTATAATCAAGTCTTCTATAAAAAACTAGAAATATTTACCGAATTATTGATTTGGTATATCTTCTAAATTTATTTAAATATGACAAATGAAACGTCCCCTTGCCTTACTTGCCTTATTTAAAAATTAAAGAAATATTAGATAAATACCAATCTTTTTATTTTTCAGATATACGAAATCTGTCTATTACTCCTTCGAAACCTGTTTGAAAGTAAATTTCATTTTTTTCTTTCTTTAATAATCTACATCTACATCCCAAATGCTATCGTAACGCTCGACTCTTAATTCTGCTTGATACTCTGCAAGGCAGTCTTTTTCTGAAAATGAATATAATTTTATTACTGCACTATGGAAAATATCCTCGTCAAAATTCCATAAGTAAGTTCCTCTTATGCCTCCTTCTTTAATTTTAGTTTCACCATAGGGCACACCTTTAAATTGATCCAAATTCATTTCTTGGGTTTTTCGACCCCGCAAAGTAATTACAATTCTCCGGAGAATAAGTGGTAAATCTCCCCAATTTTTCACGACGATATCAACGTCAGTTAAATAATAACCCCGTCCTATATACACCCCTTCAATTTCTATGATTCTGATCCTTGCATCAATTATTTCTAAAACTGGAGGACTAAATTTTATTTCTTTTTGATAAACTGTCTTTTCCGGCGTAATTGTCTTAATGGTAAGATTATATGTTCCTGAAGGTGGATTTTTTTCTTTGCATAAAGATACCTTCACACTTTCAAAGTTGTCTATCAAATCCCTTTTTGATATAAATCGTGTGGTTGACCATCCTTCCGGATTAGTAAGTATAATTCCTAATTCATCAGCGGGTCCACTAATATTTACAAGTAGATCTGCAAAGATATCAGCAGTTACTATTGGCTTATATTCCACATGATATGGAGAAATCTCTTTTTTCGCTTCCTTCTTAAATTCTTCAAAAAATTCAGTAACTTGTTCTTTTTGAGTTTCCTTGAGACTTCCCAATTTAATTAATTGAGAATCCATAAGCACGATGTATCCTCCGTCTGAAGTCTGTTGGAAGGATTCGAGCTCTGGGGGTTCTGCTTTTTCTGTCCAATTCCATATTTTCTGTCCTGATGCATCTGTTTTAATCAACTTTATATTATCTTTTGTATTTCCAACCAAAATATACCCTCCATCAGGAGTTTGCTGGACGAAATAAGGCCATATTTCATCTTCAAAAATTTTTTCCCATTGTTTATCTACATTAGAATTTGTCTTCATTAGCCAAGGATAGTGTTTAGAATCTTTCTCAATAACTCCAGCTAAAATGTATCCTCCATCAGGGGTTTGTTGCAGGCGATGAGCTTTCTTTTCTTCAAATATTTTTTTAAATACCTTTTGGCCAGAGGCATCTGTTTTAATTAGCCACCCTCTCACCACTAAAATATACCCTCCATCTGATGTCTGCTGGAGAGAGGATATAACGCCTTCTTCTTCAAAGATCTTTTCCCACTGCTTATCTCCTTTAGAATCCGTCTTTATTAGCCATGGGTGGTACTTTTCAGAATCTTTATAATAAATAACTCCAGCTAAAATGTATCCTCCATCAGGGGTTTGCTCGGCAAAAAAATAAGGCTCAACTCCCCTGCCAACTTCTAAATAGCGAATTATATCAGACTCTCTTCCCGATTGGTCTTTTTCATTGAATCTCTTATCCCATATTTTATGGCCAGAGGCATCTGTTTTAATCAAGTACATAGTAAATTCTGTTCCCCCAATCTCATCAGCGAAAGCTAATAAAATGTATCCTCCGTCTGGTGTTTTTTGAAGAGAAAGAACCCATGGACATCTATATCTAAGCCTTGACTCTCCTGTTTTCTGGCCAAATGAATCTAATTTAATTAAACCTATAAATCCTCTATCACATCCCCCGCCGCTTGCGAAAATATATCCCCCATCAGGTGTTTGCATAATATATCTGGGCCACGGTTCGTAAAGTTCTCTACTCCATATAACTTCAGGAGGGGCCGAAACCTTCAATTCTTCTGAAATTAAAAGCTGTGTTTCTCCTTTTTCCTTAACATTAATATCTTCTATCCTATCCTCATCAACTAACCCTGAACCTAGGTCAATGCACGTATTCCAATCGCCATCTGGTGTTTGGTAAGTACAAAAGAAATGATAATTTCCCACCTTATTTAAAGTAAGAGTTCCTTGATAATCATAAGATTTAGATGGTTCAAGGGTGATGTTTTGTCTATGAGTAAAATCTGAAACGTGATTATCGGGGTCTCTCCCTCCAATAGTTAAAACGCTAAAATTAATAGAAGTTGCACCTTTATTAGTAATACTAAATTCAGCATTAATTGTATCTCCTACATAGTAGGGGGGGGCAGGGGTTATTTTCAGGGGAGAAGTTATAATTGGTGCAGCGACTGCCTCGCCAACGCTAAAATCAACATCTGAATCAGGATTACCTCCAAAACTTACCCATTCACTTACAAGACCATGTTCATCTATGGCCCTTGTCCGCCAATGATAATCACCATCGGCTAATTCATAAATAGGGATCATAATTTCACTATTATTCTCAAATAGGTCGCTTTGTTGTAGCCCTCCTTTTTCTTCATCAAATTTGCCTTCGTATTCATCAAGCCTTCTTAACTCTATCTGTAATCTTGCTTTATTCCCGTCAGGATCACTTACTTTTGCTTTAAGGATTACTGTTTTTTCAGTGGTTACTTTACCTATCTTTAATATAGCCTTCCCATCAGATTTGAACTGGATCATATTTGTAGGAAGGTTTGGAGGCTGGTTTAAAGCTTGAAGGATAAGTTCTCTCAGTATTTCGTGTTGTTCCTCTTTAAACCTGGCCAAGTTATCCGATAAAATAGCCTCTCCGTATTTATTCCATAAAGACTGAAAAAAACTTTCTGTTTGCCAGGTATCATATAAAGGCGGTATGCCTTCTCCCCAGGCTGTCTTATGAGAATCACCTTGGGAGCGATTAAATAAATAGTAAAAAAGTGCACGGTTATGGATCACTTTTGCCAGTTTTACCATTGCAACATTTATTTGAACAAGATCTATAGCTAAGAATAGAGTGCTTGTTCCTATACCAAGTTTAGGCATCTTAAGATAAGCTTCAATAACCCCCTGGAGTGCTAATTTGGTTGTTTTGCTGGCAAAGTTTTCTTGCCAATTGCTGAGATTGTCCGTCAATTTGGAAAAAAATAAACTTGATTCTTTATCATTAAAATTAGGGTAACACATCTCTACTAATTTTTCTTCATATAGGGCATTAAGAATAAAAGATCCAAAGGTCAAACCCGGTGTTTCCTGGGAATTTATTTCCTTATCAAGAGCCTCTTTTAGCATAGAATCAGTATAAGAATAAAAATTAGGATCTTTTGAGAGGTTTAATTCAACTTTAATTTCTTTAAGCTCGTTGTTACTAATTTTTTTTATTTTTTCACCGAATAATCCAGCGTTTACTGACATAAAAGTAGATAATAATAGAGAGAAAATTATCAACATTGAAAATATTATTTTTAACTTTTCACTCTTTAGGATAGTTAATCTAAGTCCCATTAATCCTCACCTTCTTTGTAATGAATTTAAATTTATCTTTTAAAGATATAAAATCCCCATTGCAAATCAAGGGCAACAAATTCCCAACCTTCTTTGAAGCCAATGGTTACCGCTACACACACAGAAAGAGCGTAATGAGTACTGGGCATCCCTCCGGCTCCAAAAAATCTCATGGCATCCCATTTTTTTTCCGTAAAATAAAATATAAATAATTTCAAGCTCTGGTTCAATATCCAGGTTATAAAAGCAATTATTATAATTTGATTTCTAAGAATTTGATTTAAATTGATAATATTAATCTCTATCTCCCTCTCGGCCTAATTACTAAATATTTCATTTAAATTTTATGGTTTAATCCAATCTTCGTCTCTAAGTAAAGGCATACTGATATCTATATGTCCGACTAAACTCTTCATCTCATTTCCTCCCACTAATATTTGCACACCTTTAATCGGGGGGATTTCGGTTAAAGTATTTACTATGGAATAGACAGTCATCAACTGACCACTACTTCCTCCGGGATGATTTTTAAATACTTCCTCAGACAGATCTATATAAACAATATCGCCGGCAATATAAACTTCATTAACTTGAGTGCCTTGAGGAATAGTGGGATAAAGGTCGGGGCTAGCTGGACCTTTAATAAGCTCATTTATAATATGTCTTGCTAATGTGGAAGTTTTAAGTATTTTTCTTCTTTCAGGTACCAGATACATCGCCTGAGAATCAGAAAAATAAATATTAACTTCTATCATCTCTGCTGGTAGAGGTTCAACTTCGTTTTTCTCAACACTAATTTTTTCTTCCTTTGATGTAACTCCTCTTGCCCCTTTATCATAAAGATTTTGCAAGGAATCAACTAAGGAATCAAGAGTGAAGAAGTTATCACTATTGGGAGTCTCTGTTGCAGTAATAGTTTTTTTTGTTGAATCTGTAGCGCCTTTATTGTCTGTTCCTGTGTTTCCATCTCCAAAATTACCTTCTGTATAATTCTCAAAAGGTTGCATCAAGGGGCGCCTGTCTTTATTACGATTTTTTATGCTGTAAGGAGTATCGCCAATTCCATCTCCACCAGCATCGATGCCCGTATAATCATCCCAGTAGTTGCCGAGATTGTTCGTGTAGGTGTTTCCTTTATATGTATAAGTTATTTTTGAAGTAGAATCCCAAATACAAGTTATCTCGAAGTCTAAATAAATGTTACGCCCATTATTTGTAAAGTTATTGAGGTATATAATGTTACCGTTTGAACGCACCAAGTCGATGCCTTTTGCCAAGACCCAGTGGCCTTTTGAATCGTTCGAATTTATATTGTTCTTTGTAATCGTATTGTTGTTCGAAAGTAACAATGAGATACCATAAAGCTCGTTCGAATTTATATTGTTCTTTGTAATCGTATTGTTGTTCGAATAATCCAAACTAATGCCCTCCCAGTTTTTTGAGATAATATTATTGGAGATAATACAATGCTCAACATTTTCAAGAAAAATTCCGCATCCTTGATGCATAACATCTTTACGTTCACCCGCACCACTTATCGTAAACCCGTTTATATTTATATAATCCGCAATTACATCAAAGACGTGATATTCTGAATTTGCTGCCTGAACAATTGTCTTCTCAGCCCCGCTTTCTGACTTAATAGTTAAGTTTTTATCTATCTCTACATTATCAATATAGGTTCCATCTCTAATAATTATAGTGTCACCAGGACTTGCCGCATCTACCGCTGCTTGGATAGTTGAGTAATCATCTGGCACATAAATATTTGCTGCAAAAACTGCGGTTTGACTAAGAATAAGCAAGACAAAGATATTTGCCATTAAGATAGTTTTAAATAACTTCCAAAACTCATGCGCACGTCCTCGGTAGAAAGATTGGCTAACAATAAAAGTTAAAATACGTTTGATCATCAGTAACCTCCTTTTGCTATATTTTGTTACTAAAGGTAGTTATTAATATATCAATACATTTGTTGTTAAACTTCAAATCTACCTGGCAATCTTTATAACCACTCATTAAATTTTACACTAACTTGCAAAATTTCTCAAATTCCTTATAATTCACTATTACCGCAATTTTGCTCATTAAAAATCATACCTTACCCACTAGAACCGTTTCCTCGATCTTGTTAAGTATAGTAGGTATTTGATTATTGGTAAAATTTACAATTCCCGCTTATAATTACCTATGCAACATAAAAATCGTTTGTTAAACGCGAAATTTGAAGGGTTATTTTTATAGTTAAGAGTTAAAAAGCTAAAAAATTCCTTTTTGTCGTTTATTCTTTTCTGAATTGGTATATTCAAGTTTTTGGTACAAGAATTGGTAAATAACACTTTGACCTTCAACGTAGAATAAAAAGATAGTACGGACAGAACCCCCTAATTTATTTTGTATAGGTAAACGATTTTTAGTAATAGAAGGAATATTTTTTTGCTTCAAATTTAACTTCCTTTTATTATCTGGTAGTCTGGTAGTTATAAAGAAGGGGTAACCTAATTCTTTTAATTTCTGTGAAATATTTTGGGCTTCCTGGTAACTTTTAAATTCCCCTACCTGAACCTTGTAAAGGGTTTTTCCTTTAATTACATAAGTCTTATATCCTTTACTTTTTATCTCTTTAGCCAAATTTAGAGCATCTCCTTCCGCTGAAAAGGCCCCTACCTGAACAGTATATACTTTCTTATCTGGAACTATTGATGGAACTCCTCCTTCTATAACAATAATATCAACTACTCTATCTTCATCAGTTAAATCAGGTCCTAAGTCAATACTTGTATTCCAATTCCCATCTGGGGTTTGATAAGTACAAAAGAAATGATAATCTCCCACCTTATTTAAAGTAAGAGTTCCTTTATAATCATGAGACTCAAATGGCTTAAGGATAATATTTTGTCTATGGGTAAAATCTGTAACTTGGTTATCAGAATTACGGCCACCTACAGTTAATACGCTAAAGCTAATAGGGAGCATACCTTGGTTAGTAATTGTAAATTCAGCATTGATTATATCTTCTACTTGATAAGGAGAAG
The DNA here is from genome assembly GCA_018894595.1 of bacterium. The sequence continues at coordinate 2,753 of JAHIPN010000412.1, read as the reverse complement.
AAGGAGTTATTTTTAAAGGGGAAGTGATAATAAGATGGGGTTCGGCTCCTAAAGCATAAAGAAGAAGTATTTTCAGACTTTCTCGTTGTTGACTCTTAAAATTCTTATCCAATTCGTTATTTACTATATGACCCCCATACTTATTCCATAGAGATTCAAAATTTTCCTCTATGGCCTCTTTTGTTTCTTTCCATTTCTCAGGGGATAATAAGAGGAATATATGATTTATATAAGATTCTGGTAGTTGCGTCCAAGCATCAGTATGACCGTAATTATTAGGCTCATTACGAAATTTTATATAAGACCAAAATGCTTTTTCATACCACACCTCGTTTAACCTATTAATGCTAGTTCCTATTATACTAAGGTCAATAAACAGACCCAGAGTGCTTATTCCAATGCTCAGAGCAGGAGCTCCTATTGCAGTACACGTAGCTTCAATAATTTTCTTAAGGAGGAACTTGCTTAATTGGGATTCCCAGTTTGCAAGATTTTTGCCAAGTTTACTGAAATATTCACCATTTGCTTGACCAGGTGAACCCGTCTTTATACCCATTTCTACTAGCTCTTCCTCGTTTATAGCATTAAGGATATATCTTCCATAAGTCAAGTTACCTAATTCTTCTTTTTTTATGTCTACATCTAATATTTTCATCGCTTGCTGAGTTATCTCTATCTTATTGTTTAAAGCATCTAATAACTCTTTAGAACCAGTATAACCAGCATAATAAAGCCTGAATATTTCGTTATAATAAGATAAATCAGGATCATCATAAATGCATAGTTCTGTGATAATTCTCTGGAGATCCTGTGTATTAATATCAATTTTATTTCCCCATAACGTAGCATATGCTGGCATAGAAATAAATAATAGCAAAAAAATAGTAATCATTATTAATTTAATACTTTTTGGGGGAAATATTCGAAATTTCATTAAATAACCACCCATTTTTGAAAGTAGTTTTTAAAGTTCTTTGTTAAAGTTATAAAATTACCTTTGCAATTATCAAGAAAATTTTATTTTTACTACTAACTTATATACTACATAAACTTTAAAAATCCTTCTTTTTAGGATATTAACTTTATTAAAAATTATTTTAAAGACCTTGTAAAATTTCTCAAATCCCTTATAATTTACTATTACCGTGATTTTACTCCTTAAAAATCATGCCTTACCCCCTATAATCGTTTCCTCGATCTGGTTAAGTATAGTAGGTATTTGATTATTGGTAAAATTCCCGCTTATGATTGCCTATTAAACTTAAAAATCGTTCGTTATACGCGAAATTTGAAGGGTTATTTTTATAGTTAAGGATTAAAATAGCTCAAAAATCGTTTTTTGTCGTTTTTTCATTACAGAAGACGACAAACTTTAGGTAAGATCGAAAGACCTTATAGATGGATTCAGGATATACTGGTAAGGACCTGTTCTATAGAGAGTATCTCTTACATAAATCAGGCTCAACTAATCTTAAATAATCTTATTAAAAAGTACAATTATCAGCAAGTTCATTTAACCACTCGGGAGATTCCTCTTGTCAAATGTTTCAGGGCAAATAAAATTAGTAATGCTTACCGAAAAGTTTCTATTAATAAATTAAAGCTTAAAGTAAAAAATGTTGTTTCTATGAAATAGTTAATTTACGTATATACCCTTTAAATAATGCTATATCTGAGATAAGATAATGGTGTACCGAAAAATTTATTTATGCCTAAAGAGCAAAAATGATGATTTAAGAATATCATACTTTAGCCTTCAGGATATTCACTTTTAAAATTTAAATAACAATTTTCTTCTTTCTTCATTAGATTATTAATTTTATATTACTTATAGATAAATAAGACTACAGCAAGATTATTCGTAATCCCATATGCTATCGTAATAATCAAATCTTAATCTTGCTTGATACTCTGCAATGCAGTCTTCTTCTGAAAATGAATATAATTTTATTACTGCACTATCGAAAATATCCTCGTCAAGCATGCTTAAGAAATGTCCTTTGCCTCCTTCTTTAATTTTAGTTTCACCATAAGGCACACAGTTAAATTGAGGCCAATTTCTTTTTTGAGTTTTTCGACCCTTTATATTAATTACAACTTTCTTGAGAGTAATTGGTAAATCTCCCCAATTTTTCACGACGATATTAAGGTCAGTTAAATAATAATCCCATGATTTTTTAAGTATATACACTCCTTCAGTTTTTATGATTCTGACCTCTGCATCAATTATTTCTAGGGCTGGAGGACTAAATTTTATCTCTTTTTGATAAACTATCTTTTCCGGCGTAATTGTCTTAATGATAAGATTATATGTTCCTGATGGTGGATTTTCTTTTTCACACAAAGGTACCTCCACACTTTCAAAGTTGTCTATTAAATCCCTTTTTGATATAAATCGGGTAGTTGACCATCCTTCCGGATTAGTAAGTATAATTCCTAATTCGTCGGCGGGACCACTAATATTTACAAGTAGACATGCAAAGACGAACTTACAAGTTGGCTTATATTCCACATGATATGGAGAAATCTCTTTTTTCTCTTCCTCCTTAAATTCTTCAAAAAATTCAGTAACTTGTTCTTTTTGAGTTTCCTCGAGACTTCCCAATTTAATTAATTGAGAACCTATAAGCAGGATGTATCCTCCATCTGAAGTCTGTTGGAAGGATTTGAACTGTGAACTTTCTGCCTTTTCAATAAACTCCCATATTTTTTGGCCTGATGCATCTGTTTTAATCAACTTTATATTATCTTCA
>JAHIPN010000411.1 GCA_018894595.1 bacterium | reverse complement strand
TCAATTACAACCAAATCCCCTCTCTGACAAAGAGTAGTTATGGCTGCCAAATTAGTTACATATCCACTGCTGTAAGTAACCGCATCTTCTGCCCCTTTGAATTTTGCAATTTTAGCTTCTAATTTTTCGTGTATCTTAGTAGTACCAGCCAACAACCTGACTCCCGCAGCACCGGTCCCATATTTTTCAATGGCATCAATGGCCGCTTTTTTTATTTTGGGATGAGTAATTAATCCCAAATAATTATAAGAAGCAAACATTGTCATCTTTCTTCCATCGATAGTTACTTTTGCTCCAGAAGCTCCGTCTATGCTTTTTAGGTAAAAATACCGTTTTTCATCTTTCATTTTTTTTAGTCTTTGATTAAGTGCATTTATTTTTTCTTCTAATGGAATTGCCATTGCTCTTCTCCTTTTTAATATTAATTTTTTGCTTAATTTAACTTCTCTATTCTTGGTTTAAAGCCTGCCTTTTCTATTAATTTTAAATAATCTTCCGGTTCCAATTCTTCCGGAGATTTCCCGGATATAGCTGCCAGGGTAGCCTGGAATACATTAGTCCCAAAAGATCTTCCGTTAAATTCGGGGGTAGTAGTGATTAAATAATTCACGCCTCTATTTTTAAGCTCCTCCACATTGGAACTGGTAACAGTATTGGTAATAATTATTTTACCTTTCATGTCCTCAGGCATATATTGGCTTATGCCTAAATAATCACCGGCAATTATGTCAGCATCTTGAAAATATTTAACATATTTTAAATTAGACTTCTCCTGTTTTTCACCTGTTGGATATAAATATTTTATGGGAACATAAACTAATATAGGTAAAAGTAACCGGGCAAAAATTTCAATACTTCGGAAAGAATGAAGTGGGATAGGAATGTTTAAGCAAAATATCAAGTCTCCAAAAGTCATCTCACATCCTGCTTCTATTAAACCTTCAGCCATTCCAAATCTATCCACCGTAATAGTGACTAAAGCCTTTTTTCCTTTTAAGGAAATGTCAGTTTGAGTATCAATGTATTTTACTACGCTCTTTTCTAATGCATATTTTATCCCGGTACCATCTACAATGGGAGTCTTTTTGATAACACTAACTATCTTTTCTGATTCTCTTATAGTATATCTTTTCCCCTGAGGTCCGGAATACAAATATAGATCTGTCCCTCCTAAACTGAAGACATCTACCTTCCCATCATTCTCCTGGAATATTTGCATCATCTTTTTCACATCGCCATCAGTTCCTCTTCTTTCGATTTCAACTTTCTCCCCTAAAACTTCGACCACGACTTTATGATCTCTGGTGGAAGAACCCAGACTAACCCCTAAAACTTTTTTCATTCTTAAACCCTCTCTTCTTTAGAATTTAAATTAACCTTTAACCTGTTTTACTATTTCTATTATCTTTTCAGGATTAACATATTTACTTTCTTTAATAGGAGAATGACCGATAATTATGCCAATCACCTGAACACTAAATATTTTCTCCACTACAGGTACTCTCATATCTGAACCCATGAAAATAATTAAATCGAAATTTGCTAAGTTGACGATTATTTCCATAACTTCATTAAATAATTCACTTTTAGTTTTTTTCTTTATAAACTCAAAGCGCTCCTCTTGGGTTAAAAGTAAGACATACTCAATCCCCAGCTCTTCTGCTAAACGAGTTAGCTCTTCTTTGTTCTTAACAGGAAAACCGATTAAGGCAATCTTCTTACCTTTCCTTATTTCTCCTAAACTTTCTAACCTGGAGACAAAAGTTCTTTCCACTCCTAATTTGCGGGCTACTCCTTCTTGCGTCACTCCTTTAGTTCTTAATTCTAAAATCTTATTAATTTCCCTATTTAATTTTTCTTTAGATATTACTTTTTCCCCGATTCGAATAAATTGCATCCTTAAAATCTCCTGTATACATTTTTGTATACACGTAATATAGCATAATTTTTTTACAATGGCAAGTTTTTTATTTGTATCTCTTGAAGAGTAGCGTGAAGCGTTTAGCGGAGTGTGGAGCGTATAGCGGATAGGATACAGTAATAAGTAATGAGTAATATAGAAACGATTAGTTGGTTAATTGATTAATAAATCAATAGGCAAATAAAATATTTATTGTTTGTAATTTAAAATTTTTAGCAGTTCATTTTAACGCTATTGAATAATCCCGCCTCCTACAACTATATCTCCCTGGTAAAATACTGCTGATTGTCCTGGAGTAACCGCTCTTTGATGGTTTTCAAAACTAATTAGGGCACTGTCTTCACCATAAGGAGAAATAATTGCCGGAGATTTTTTACTATTATATCTTATCTTTACCTCTGCCTTTACAGACTTTGAAAGTTTATCACCAGAAATAAAATTTAAATCTTTTACTAATAATTTATCCCTATAAAGATCTTTATCATCGCCCAGAGTAATTACATTTTGGTGGGAATTTATTTCAATTACATACATACGCGTATTCAAAGATACTCCCAATCCTTTTCTCTGTCCAATAGTGTAAAAAGGAATACCTTGATGCTCTCCTAATATTTTTCCTT
>JAHIPN010000410.1 GCA_018894595.1 bacterium | reverse complement strand
GTCATATTTTGATTTAAACGAAGTCAGGTCTTCACATTTGGTATATTGTAATTTCTTAGAATACGATAAAAATGTAATAAAAATGCGACAAAAGGTAATCCTGTCACATATTAAAACGTATACTCAAAATTAAAAATCTAATTTAGTCTGTCTATCTTGCGGCTCAATAATATCTCCATTTACTTTTTTAACAAAATATTTCTCTGTATCTTTAATTAACAATCCTACTTCGTTGAATTCCTGTTCTATTCTTAATTTAACTGGTATTTTTACACCCGCATAAAGATTTCTAATTATTCCAGAATGTACTTTATTTAAAAATTCTTTATCTTCCATCTCTACTTCAATTATTTTACCTAATACAAATGACCATTTTGAATCGCCTAATAAATCTGGTTTTTTTAATGCTAATTCAATATTTTCTATTGTATTGCCTTTTTTCTGATAATTATTTTCTTCCTCAATAATGGGAGTTGACATATTATTAAATTCATCTTTTGAAATATCAATTTTTGTTTCATTATCATACTGTATTTGGAATCCAGTTCTATCCTCATCCTTCACTAAGGGACTGAAAGTGTCAGCTATCGAATTATTAAATGTGCAATTTCTAAAATAATTCTTAGTTATGTGAGTATTTTCTATAATAACTTCATTACCTTGATTAATAATTTCTGCATTATTATTTTCATACTTAATGTTTTTAGGCTTTTGTCCATGTAAATGATATTTGATCTTTATATAGGAAAGATAAATACCAATGACATTTAATGCCATATTAGCTATTGGTAATAACGCTTGTGCATAATATATTGCGGCAGAAAAGGTAATATCAAAACTACCACTTCCTAAATTAACAATTTTTAATTCAGTATAAGCTTCAGGGTACTCGCTTGAAGTTATGCTTTTAATAGTTTTTATTATACCATTTAGAGATAATGATAATGTCTCTGCATTAATTTCATCTTTACCCCCATACTTTAGAATAAAATTACTTTTACTTTCATTAAAGCTACTTTTATCCTTTTTCATGTTTCACCCCATACAGAAGAAACTATTGCTATCATTTTTTGCGAATCTTTTACTATATTAAATTAGTAGCTATTGCCCATAAGTAAAAGCTCTCGGGAGAAATTACTTTTAATTTATTTATGATACTAAGATCGTCTGGAAGATCTAAATCCTTTATTTTGTCTAAATATTTTTATCTAATTTTATTTTTTGGATCTGCTTGTATTTCTTTATATTTACTTATTATCCAATTATTTTCAAAACATTTCTTTTTAATCATTTATTATCCTTAAACTGACTAATGCGACATTTTAGCATAATGTCGCATTAGTCAGTTTTATAGATCTATCATATTCAGCATCTGGTTCTTTATTTTTCTATTATGGGCATAGTCAAGTATTTCTGCTATATTAATCCGGTAATTAAAAATTATATTAGAAAAAATTTTTGTATATTCTGCTTCATCTATAAAGCTAATCTTTTTCGTTTCCATAAATAGGTCAACAAGTATTTTTTCTATCTTTGCCCTATTTTTCTCCTTGGGAACACGCGAAGATATAGTAGATCTTAATATAATGGTTTTAGTTTTTAACTCTACAAATTTTTCTGCTTCAATTTTATAGGGATTCAGATATACATTGTAATCATTTTCTAATAAAAAATCTTTTACGGATTGGAGGAAATCTTTATCAGTGTAGATAAAAGTTATAAATTGGCTGGGTAAATGATGGAAGAAGCCTTTTAATTGTTCGGTGCTCCAGCAAGAAAATTCAAGAAGTGGAAATTTTTCTATCAATAATTTTGTAATTTTTGCGGTAGCTTCTATATTCAGCTCAAATTCTTTTTGAATATTAGAATACCATCCTCTTCCTGCGGAGTAGATGAATTCTTCTTTTTTTAAAAGGTAAATCTGCTGTTTTAAGCTATTTTCCCTAAATTTAATTCCCTTTTCAGTAAAATATCTTTTTAAATCGTTAATATGAAAATAATGTTTATTTCTTGCGTAATCAATAATAGATTCTTTAATAGTTATGTTCGCCATCATTCCTCCTTTGTCATTTTATCTGTATCGGGGGGCGGTAAAAAAAAAATTAATCTTTTTTAATTTTTCTACAACTTAATATTAATACGACAAAAGACTTATGAAATCCTTCTTTCTTAGGAAAATGTTTTACTTCTATTCAATTATTCAATGCTATTTATTATCCCCTCTTCTGTCCATTCCTTCCACTCGAGGTTGTTGAGTTCCGGTAGTTGGAGGAGATCTTCAGGGTCTTTGAACCCTCCCAGTTCTTCTCTTAAGGCGACTATCTTTTGGGCAAGAGGTTCGCTTATTTTTAATATTTTTATCAGTTCATCCTGAGATGAGGTGTTGATATTTATAGTTTGAACTTCCGGTTTTAGGGAAGTGGTAAACAAGGTTTGAGGATTATCGTATAGTGAGAAGTAGACTTCGGTTTTGGCCAGGGTGGAAATAGATACAGTAATAGAAAGAATAATTACGGAAAAAACAAGAATACCAAATTTAGTATTTCTTTTAAAATATTGCATTTATAATGTGCTCTTTTTGATTTATATATAAAAATAGAAAAGTAATCGGGTGTGAGTTTCGTATTTAGTATTCTTTTATATATTCGACAAAGGGTTAGAAAAGTCCTTCTTTTTTAGAAGAAAAGTTTTCAGATATAATTTTTAGATAGAGTATTTAGTTAATCCGAGTCAAGTATCAAGGGAACCTGTCACTATTTACTCCACTCAAACCCTTATACAATAAGGCTTTCCGCCCACATCTAAAATAAGCCATTTTAAGCTCTTTTAAGCGCCTATTTTAAAAAATATGACCAATCACCTTAGGCACCCTCAAGAAACGCAGCTACGGCGATATTTCGTTGAAACCCTTATTTTACAAGGCTTTCAAGCTCCCAAAAATAGTGCTTTTAGCCCTTTTTTGCTTCATTTTCTCCATATTTTAGAAGAACTAAAACCATCCCATATAACAAAAAAACACGAAAACCCTTATGTTTTCTATGTTTTAGAGACTTACTATTTTCTCCAATAAGAACTGGTAATCCTCTAATTCTATCTATATTGATCTACCTTATTTAGCTAAAAACCAGTTATCCTATTCCTCTACTTTTCTCCTTTACTATAAAAAAAGGCCTTCCTAAAAGCCTTGTAAATAAAGGGTTTAAAGGAGGGGATAATAGGAATAGAGAACCGTTACCTGTTCCATTTTTCTTATCCCTCCTTTTTTATTTTTTAGTTTTTTCTATATTCAGTTTTTGATCCAAAAATAAAATTACCTCTTCGAAGCCGAAGAGGTAATTATTTTTTCTCATCTCTCGGAAATGAATTCACATTCCGCGGAATTTGGCACCAACATAATGTCCTTACTTATGACATGACAGGTTGCCGGGCTTCACAGGGTCCGTCCCCTGTCCGTTACACTTCCCAGTGACCGCCTTTGTCAGGCCCGATGCGCTTAATTCTACCTTCTTTTTTGAGTTTTGCTATTTGCCATTCTACTCCTTTTTGTGAAATTCCTACAATTCCCGCCAGTTCATTTATCGTTATATATGGTGTTGCTTTTAAAACAGACAAAATTTTCTCCCTAGTTATCTCCCTAGTTTTCTCCGCACTTTCAGACGTATAGTTTCTCTTGTTGAAAGTTACCCTGAAAGCAATGCCCGGCTCGCTCCATTCCAGCTCTATTTCCTGGTAGTTTTTCAGGTCGTCGGAGATGATTTTCAGTCCGCTTCCCCATTGTTCTATGATACCCAGCTTTTTAAACGTAGCGGCAATCAGTTTATTGCGTATTTCCGACTGTCCGGCCTCCATCAGGCTAAAATCCACTGAAGGCATCAGTTTTCCCGGGCTTGTGATCTCTATCTTATCATCGAAAACAGCGATTTTAATATCTTTACCGGACAGGGCATAATCTCTATGAACAATGGCATTACGTACCACTTCGCGAAGGGCATCTATCGGATATTCCCAGCGATCGTTTCGATACACGCCATCGTATCCTGTCGTTCCCTGCGAAATATGCCGCAGGATAAATTGAAGAACCAACTCGGCTTGCTGCCCTATATTTATGTCAATAGTCTTTTGGTCGATAAAATTACCGGGTTTTGCTCCCTTGAAACGGGCACATTCTACCTTGGCGTATGGAAATAATCTGTATCTTTGCGGATCGTCGGAAAGCAAGATCAGGGCGTAGGTGGGATATCTTTTTCCGTTGGTCTCCTCATAAAGACGAAGTTTTGATAAGATTTTAAGGTTTAATTTTTCACCGGTTCTTTCTTCAAAAAAGAGCTTGAATGCTTCAATGTCTATTTCGGG
>JAHIPN010000409.1 GCA_018894595.1 bacterium | reverse complement strand
GTTTTAACTTATAACAAATTGGTAATGTTAAGAGGGAGAATAGATAATTCCTGGGCGCAGATCGATGTCCAACTAAAAAGAAGATTTAATCTAATTCCTAATCTGGTAAGCTCTGTAAAGGGATATGCCAAGCATGAAAAAGAAACATTAGAAGAAGTAACCGCATCCAGAACCAAATATTTATCAGCAAAAACACCGGAGGAAAAATTGGGAGCAAATTCAGAATTAACCGGAGCCTTAAGCAGACTTTTTGCTGTGGCTGAAAATTATCCAGACTTAAAAGCCAGCACAAACTTTCTGGATTTACAAAAACAACTGAAAGATACGGAAGATAAGATAGGCTACTCAAGACAATTCTATAATGACACTGCTATGAAATATAATATAGCTATAATTCAAGTACCTACTTCAATAATTGCTAATCTGTTCGGTTTTACAAGCAGACCTTATTTCAAAACAGAAGGAGAAGAAAGAGAAAACGTTGAAGTAAAATTTTAAAAAAAGAACAGGGGACAACGGTTCTCTGTTCCCGGAGAACCGTCTCCTGTTCCCGTTCCTGATAATGAAATATGGAAGATATACATGAATTAATCAAAAAAAATAATCAGATAAACAAGTTTTGCCTGTACGGGTTTTTAAAAAATCTTCGTTTTTTTGAACCATACTTATATATTTATCTAATACAAGTGGTGCACCTTAACCTGTTTCAGATAGGGACTTTGTTTTCTATTAGAGGGATAATTATCTATCTATTTGAGGTGCCCTCCGGGATATTTGCCGACCAATACGGAAAAAAGACCGAGCTGATGACCTGTTTTATCTTCTATATTGCATCTTTCTTCTTCTTTTTCCTGGGAGGCAGTTATGCAATTGTAGCTGCAGCTATGGTCTTCTTTGGCCTGGGAGAGGCCTTTAGGTCAGGTACTCATAAGGCAATGATTTATTCCTATTTAGAACAGAAGGGCTGGTTTGAACACAAAACTTTTGTCTATGGCCGTACCCGCTCTTTTTCTTTAATCGGTTCTTCTTTATCTGCCTTTGCTGCAATCTTTTTGATTATTAAATTACCCAGGATGCAATCAATTTTTTTATTCAGCATTATCCCTTACGTTATTGATTTTCTCTTAATCTGGTCCTATCCTGATACCCTGAACGAACCGGTAGAAACTACTATTAGCATAAAAAAATTTATTAATTATAGTATTAAACAGCTAAAGAATATTTTTGCCAACAAGTCTCTCAGAAAGGTAGTAGTGAGTTCTTCACTCTTTGATGCCATTTTTAAAGTTTTAAAAGATTATATTCAGCCTATCTTAAACGATATTATTTTGGTTTCCGGAATTTATGTAGTAGCCTCAATGGAGGTTGCCATTCAATTGAAAATAATTTTAGGACTTATTTATGGAGTGATGTATATCTTTAGTTCATGGGTTTCCCGAAACGTTTACCGCTTAAACCTTAAATTTAAGTCTGACAAACTGATGGATATCAGTTTTGATATTTTAGGGGTAGTATTTTTTATTATGTTTTTTGCTATCAAAACTAAAATTATGTTAGTAGTTATACTTCTTTATTTTTTCCTTTATCTTTTGAAAGACGGAAGGCGCCCCCTGGTAGTAGATGTCTTTGGTGATTGTATGAAAAAAAATGAACGGGCGACTGTGTTATCGATTGATAGCCAGCTCTCCTCACTCTTTATGATAATTTTAGCCCCTTTATTCGGCTATATTGCTGATAGATTTAGTATTGCAACTTTATTTTTTATAATCGGACTTTCGATATTGATTTTAAATAGATTTTTAAGAGTGGAGGCAAGAGAGAGAAAAAAAGCATGAACCTGTCCAGAATCCATGTTAGTTAAATCTTTAATTAAACTTAGGAATCCACTATTTGCGACGGCGGTAATGATCAATATAAAACCGTAGGACAGGCGTCTCGCCTGTCGAGGTAGGGGTCGGATTTATCCGACCCGGTTACTAGCGGGTTCGATGAATCGAACCCCTACAACGGAATGACAAAACAATATCTTTTCTTTAAGAGTTATCGTCTTAGGTGTTGGTAGTTTACTGCAAGAAAGAAGAAACAAAGATATTATTTGAATATTTCATAGAATATATTATAATTAAATTAGAGAGGATATAATAGATAACAAAAAAATAAAGCACTTAGGAGGAAATAAGATGAGTTCAAAAGTTCCAACCAGAGAAGAAGCTTATCAATTACTTACAGAATATAACAAAAGTGACAGCCTGATAAAACATGCCTTAGCCGTAGAAGGAGTTATGCGCTACTTTGCCCGCAAGCGGGGAGAAGATGAAGAGAAATGGGGTGTCATCGGCCTGGTTCATGACCTTGATTATGAGCAATTTCCCGAAGAACATTGCCATAAAAGCGAGGAAATACTGAAAGAAAAAGGCTGGCCCGAGGAATACATTCGAGCAGTAGTAAGTCATGGTTGGGGGCTCTGCTCAGAAGTTGAGCCACAAACAGAATTGGAAAAAGTTCTTTATGCCATAGATGAGCTTACCGGTCTGGTGGTAACTACAGCTTTGGTTCGACCATCCAAAAGTGTTATGGATGTAAAAGTAAAATCGGTGAAGAAGAAATGGAAAGACAAAAGGTTTGCTGCCGGAGTAGATAGGTCTATCATTGAAAAAGGCGCCCAGATGTTAGGATTGGAAGTTTCTGACCTTATTGCTGATACCCTTGCTGGCATGCAAGAAGTGGCTGAAGAAATTGGCCTAAAGGGAAATACAGAGGAATAATTATGAAAAAATCTGAAGAGGTCAATCTGAATATCCGAAAGGCTTCCGCAGAAGATGTCCCCTTAATTCTTAAATTTATAAAGGAACTTTCAGTATATGAAAAAATGACAAAAGAAGTGGTGGCTACTGAAGATATTCTCCGAGAAACTCTCTTCGGAGATAAATCCTATGCCGAAGTCCTTATAGCAGAAGTTGAGGGAAAGCCGGTAGGTTATGCTTTATATTTTTATAATTTTTCTACTTTTACGGGGCGACCCGGTCTTTATATAGAAGATGTATACGTTTCTGAGGAATATCGGGGACGAGGAATCGGCACTGCCTTATTTAAAAAATGTGCTCATATTGCCAAAGAAAATAAATGTGTCAGAATGGAATGGCTTATTTTAAATTGGAATCCCGCTCAAAAATTCTATGACCATATGGGGGCAAAACCTTTGGACGAATGGGTGGTGTATCGTTTAGCCGGTGATGACTTAGACAAAATGGCGGAACTTGATTGATTTATAGAATTCGCTGTCAAATAATGTGGCTTAATTTATCAGACCCGTCTTATCCTTTCTGTCATTCCCGCGAAAGCGGGAATCTATCTTTGTTATTGAGGGGGAACGGGAAGGTAAAATCTTATCCACTTGGACAATTACCACTGAAAATACAACCATCAAAATTCCTACCAATTTCCATCCCAAAAGGGCTTCCTTAAATATCAGATAAGAAAGAATAACTGCAACTACTAATTCCAGAGTACTGATAATTCCCGCTCGGGATACCTCAATACCATAAGATATTCCGGTGATATAAAGTCCATAAGCTATAGCGGTAGAAATTACACCGAAAGAGGCTATTAACAGCCATACCTCTAAAGGTAAATTCTTTTGAAAAATTATTAAAGGATGAGAAAAAGGAAGATAAAAAAGCAACCCAAATCCAAGTGCGTAGACGATAATTGTAAACTGATGATATTTGTGGATGATAGCTTTGCTGATAATAGTTACTAAAGAGAAAGTAAACCCTGCTCCCAGACCCATCAAAACTCCGATTAAGTTTAATTTAAGCATAGCTACTGAGCCCCCGGTTGCGGCAAAGAAACAGCCTCCCATACAAAGAAATAAAGCTACGGTTTTAATTGGAGTAAATAATTCTTTATAAAAAATTCTGGCCATAACAGCAATAAATATTGGAGCGGAGTATAACAGGGTAACAGCAGTGGCAATAGTAGTTTTTTGAATGCAGCTAAAATAGAATAAGTTAAAGAGTAATTGACTAAAAAGACCCATTAATGCGAGATAAATAAGGCCTTTCTTATCGATTATTAAGTGCTTTTTGTTGGTAAAAAAAACAAAGGAGAATAAGATTATAAAAGCAAAAAACAACCGCCAAAATACAATAGATTGAATAGATAAATTGTAATTAAAAAGAGTTTGTACCTGTATACCCACTGTTCCCCACAGAGTTGCGGCTGCAGCAACCATCAGATATCCCTTGGCTTGTCTTTTCAAATCTATTTCCCCCATTTTCCTTTTAATTATTCTTTTTAGTTTTCTTCAGAATTATTTAATAATAATTCTACCATAACATTAACATTAATAACATATCTAATGATTCAAAGAATCGTCTCCTGTTTCACTGCTCTTACTTTTATGTAGGGGCACGATGCATCGTGCCCGTCTTTTTCCTATCTTTTCTGTCATTGCGAGTCCTGATTTATCAGGGCGCGGCAATCTCTATTCTCTCACTCTTAAGGTGGGGGTGATTACTTTTTAATCTTTATTTTAAAAAATATTTCTTAAAAAAAAGGATTTTCCAAACTTTTATCGAATATAATAATTATAATAAATAATAAAAATTGTCTCATTGTCATTTATAATATTTCTTTTTCTGTCATTCCCGCGAATTCAGTAATTTAGTTGGAATATTACAGGAGGTATTAGAAGTATTTATACATATGAATGCTGAGCCGCGAATAGAAATATTATTAAAGCTTATTAAAATTATCGAGGAAGAAAAAAAGGAAAAGTAAAAAATATTTTAGAATGGAGATAATAATATGTCATTAGGAATAAACACTACCACCCCGGAAGGAATTGTTTTGGCTGCTGACAGTCGGCAATCATATCGCAACCGAAAAGGGATGGCTCGCATCGGAAGCGATAATGCTTCCAAACTTTTTCAGTTAAACAAAAGGATGGGGGTAATTGTAACCGGACTGGCTTTTT
>JAHIPN010000408.1 GCA_018894595.1 bacterium | reverse complement strand
GCCCAAGTATAAATAATCAAACCTTTTCAGCGTCTCTTCTATCCATTGATACGCCTCCTTTCGGAATCTCTTTTTAAATTCTATTACCTCTGATTCTTGCAAAAACCTCTTTACTTCAACAATACTGCTTAATTTTGAGTCGTTCATAGTTATCACCATAATATAGCTATTATGACTCTTGCCTTTAGCCTGTCAAACCTTCTGTCTGTCAGGGACTGGTTTCAGGCTCATCTTCAGATTAGAAAAGAGTATTGGTGTCAATTATTTTTCGAAGCCAAGCCATATATAATTCGATCTTTATTTAATTAATATTTTTCGCTCCAGGTAAATCCTTCTTTTTTTAACCGCCTCCTAGCATGATGCACTTCCCGAGAATTGCCCTCTTCTCCTACTCTTATAGAAGAGGACGCTGCCCCCTATTATTATAACATGAGTTTCTGGAGAATTTTACTTTTTTATTTCTGCCTTAAATCCAATCTCACCTCCTGGCCATAATCGATCGTGCCACTCAATAACATAGGCAATATAATCTTTAGAAACCCGCAAGTTTGCCCAATCTAATTTCTTGTGAATATTAATTGGCTTTCCGTATTCCTCACGATCTTGAATCTTATTCATAGTTTTCTTTAGTTCATTAATATCATCATCTGACATTGCTCTAAAATCCCATATTCGAAGAATTGCTATAGGATCATCGTCTTCCCAGTAAAATACATTATTAAGGAAATAACTACGGTTATTTTTTAAAAGAAGCTCAACACAAAGAGGTGGCAAAGTTTGACCTTTAATCCACTTCATCCATTCATCTAAATGTGAACCTTCATATTTTTGCATTTTTATCTCCTTTCTAAAATATTAAAAATAATGATAATTCCAAATGTTTTAGTTTATTTTCAGTTTAATGTCATTATAGTCCAATCAAATTTATTTCGTAATTGTTCTGCTAATTCTTCGTCATCCTCATCAAATATCATACTGTATGCTCTTACATTATAATCTTCCTCACGTTCGTGATCTTTTTTTAATCTATCCGCCCATGAATTATCTAAAACTATTATACGTGCATTTGACGGATTAAAATCCAGATGAGCATAATTTATTCGCCATTCACGTTCCCACGTAAAATCAATGGGTGGGTCTTTTAAAGGATCGTATAGTACATGTCTCCATTGAATTTGATCTGGGAGCAAGTAGTATTCAGCTTCAGATTGATATATTACTGGACGTCCGCCTAAATTGAATAGCCATTTTTTTGTAACCATTATACCGAAAGAAGAATATCTGGAATAATAATCTGGATTTACAAGGCCGCCTGGTAAACAATTAAGTGGAGCTTCAGAAAAACAAATGCAAGTATGGCCACCTTTGATAAATTTATTATTTCCGAGCAAACATCTCTCTTTGATAATTTTTCTTAATCTCAAATATGCTAAATCAAATGATTTATCACTCACAAAATGAATTAAATAATTTGATACATCTTGTCGCATTTTTTAACAAATACCTCCACTATTTTCAACAGTATTACAATTTTCATTTATTTAAAAATAACCTAAGTTACCTTATGCTTTCGCTTATATTCTTTATTGTATTTTCTAATCCTTTCCCGGTTCTTTATTCCCCAAAGTTTTCTCCTTGCCCTGCAAGCTTCTCTATGATCCTTATAATATTTCTTGCTCTTCTCCTTAATTATTTCCCTATTTTTTATGTAGCATTCCCGGGCATTCTTTTTTGTCTGCTCATTGCGTTCTTTTTGATAATTTTTACTTCGCATTCGTTTCTCCGCATTTCGAGGAAGTCTTGAAACATTTAGTTCAATTCCCTAGCCTAAAGTTTTTATGATAAACAGTACTCATCTCAGTTTATTAAAATTTACCTTTAGCTTCAAGTAATCTACCTTCTTTTAAGTTTTTTTTAGATATTTATCCCAAAATTCGATAATTCGGGCCAAACAGCCCTTTTAAACAGATAAGCTTAGTTTTTTACCCCGCTTCAATCCTTCCGGAACCAATCCACTCTTCTATTATCTCTCTCCTCTTTTCTTCCAGGACAACCCAAAAGTTACCGGACTATTGTCTTGGTGCACCTTCCCTATTTATTTAAAACAGCATAGACTATACGAAGTCGGCGTTAGCTAATTTGGGTAAACATAGTGAGCCATGTATGATGCAGTACATTTTATATAACCAGAAGGATAAGAGCGAAACAACAATGCACTATGTTGTGTTATCGGAAGTTATGGAGCATTAATAAAATTAATTATATTTATTAGGATTAAATCTCTTGCCATTTTGCATTATAAATTAGACCACGTATATTATCAAAAGCATCTAATATTGATAAATTACTCTCACCAATATTGTTAAAATCACGATGTTTACCTCTAACTCCATTTTCACGGAAATAATTAGTGAGATCTATTGCCGTTTCAAAAATCATTTTTAAATATGATTTAGTATCCCCATATGTTTCTTTGGGAATTTCCAAGCACTGCGTTTTTAAGCTGTTGAGATAATGTCTAAATGCCTGTTTTTCCTTAAAATCAACTGTTGTTGGTTGTGCACCATTAAATAATATTGCTGAATATTCTGATTCATATACTTCTGGAGGTTTCATATCTTGAAGTATACCCACTCTATGGGCAATGTCTAAATAATGGACTTGATATTCTGAAAGGGCTTGAGGGCAATAATACCATATGCTTCTCCTGCCACCACCTTGCTCATCGCTATTCTCATTAAAATCTCCTAGAGGAAACATTCTTGTTTTCAACCAAGACCCAGCACATATTGCGTCCACTTTTGCGAGAGAAAGAAAAAGTAATTGATGGTTAGAATACCCAACTATCACCTTTTTTCCTGACAATTTCAAACTAGAGACTAAATCTAATAAATTTAATAGCCAAGAAACATTCTCAACTAAATAGCTATTGTTTGGGTGTGTTGGTATAATATAAAATCCATTAACTGGATAATTTTCTAATTGTTCAATTAATAAATGTGTATTTTCTTCATTTTTTAATAATTCTTCTCCAACGCATACTGTTAAATATTTTGGAATTGACAGTTGAAAATTTGATAATGAACTAATGGTTCTCTCTGTAATATTGTTCCAATCCTCATTTGTGTTTTCTAAATATAAGGTTGGTATTATAAATGCTGATGCTTCAAGTGGATAAATATACTCATTCAAGAGAATATTTATCATTTCTTTAACTCCTCTTCCATTAAAAAATGTGTTTGTATTGTATTCTTGGGGCCAAAAAGAATGTAAATGTAATTTTTCTTGAGAAGTTCTTGGCATATAAAATTGAGGATCAACTAAAACAGAACCATTTCTTTGTTGAATATCATTAGCTATTATTTTCATTTGTTTTAAAGTCATATATTTAGGGCTTAAAATAACAGTGCCTTCTCCCCACTTTGAAAGAAGTTCAAGTGAGTGAGGTTTCATTTGATGACCCATTTGCAAAAACAATTCCACAATAAAATCTCCTTATATTTTTAATGTATTTTTCACAATATTAAATAATTGCTTCGCTTCTTTTGCAGTTCTTGGCCTCCTTGAAATTCTATTATCACCTAAAACTTTTATAAATCTTGCAAGTAAAAATTGGCTGTCTCCTTCTATTCTTAATAATGGTAAGGGTTGATTTTCAATATTTTTTATTATTTGTAAAACGTCTTTTGCGTCACGTAAATATGGATTGTATCCAGTAATTATTTCAGCAACAACAACCCCCAAAGAAAATAAATCTGCTCTAATATCAATTTCTTTTTTTCTATTTCGAAATTGTTCTGCTGCTGAATACCCAATCGTAAATGGCCCAAAAGGAGAATTTGATTCTGTAAGCGACTCCAGCTCTAAATGTCTTGCAATGCCAAAATCTATTAACCAATATTTATTCTTAGTATCTATAATTATATTTTCTGGTTTAATATCCCTGTGAATAATATTTGAAGCATCTGATTTTTCTAATATTGAAAGCATTGTATCGATAAAAAGGACAATATCACCTAAATTAAAACTTCTTTTTCTCTTTAACGCATCCCTTAATGATTCTCCTTCAATAAATTCTTCAATTATCCAAATTATTTCGTCGGCATTATTTACACTTTCAACATTTGAATTATATATCTTAGGAATGTGCTGATGGCTTATTATTTTTACTGCTATTATTTCTCTTTTTACTCTTTCAATGTCTAAATTTGGTCTTATTACTTTAAATACAATTATATTGTCTTTATCTTGATCGATGGCTTTATATACCTGTTTTTGTCCACCTTTTCCAATTTTATCGAGTAATTTTAAATTCACAGGAATTTTTAGAATTAATTCTTTTATTTCTTCTTCTGTAATTTCACTTAAAGTTTGCACACAATTCCCTCCCTATATACTCATTAAAAAACCATGAATTCAAAGATGAGGGAATTTTTTGTTTTTTTGGTTTTTTTATAATCCTATAAGATTTTTCAAATGAAATAATTCCTACATCAGTATTCATATACTCTGCCATCAATCTTTTTGTTATTATTTTTTCAGGAAAAAGAACATATGATTTGGAAGAAAAATAAACATTGTTAAGGGATTGCTCCAATGCCTTTTTCCAATCATGCAACTTAGCTTCAATTGAAATAATTTCTTTTATAAAAAATATCTCTTTTAAATTTTTAATTTTTATTTTGTTTTGCTTGTTTATTGTTACTAGTTCAGCTTCTAACAACTTTCCAACTGATTTATTAGTTTTTCTTAAACTAAATCCTAGTTCTTTCGTAATTTCGTTCTTCTCTTTGAATATTTTAACATTGTAAAGGTGATGCAATATTTTTATATCAATAATATCAATTTGATTCCTTTTCTCCAACCATTTCTTTCTAATTGATTGATCCCAGATTATGCATACTAAATCAGCATAACCAAATCCCGTATATGGTTCTTGTATTGTTGATACTCCATATTGATGATTCTCATTAATATCAGTGAAAAAACTAGATGCTAAAAATTCTTTAAGGAAAGACAATTCTTTATTTTCCATATTTTTTGGTTTTTTGTATATCATTTTCGTTTCCTTTATATAAGTAAGTACCTTTTATAAAACATATTATCACAAATGCATAATTATAAAACGTTTATATTTGCTTTACACACCAGAATTCCTGATAACTATTGATAGACAGTAAGCAAATGGTTGCCAGATCTCAATAGGCTGACTCTGCTTTCTTATTAAAGACAGTTCTCTGTCACAATAACTTACTAGAAATTAAATATTTTAGTATGAAATATTTAATTTTCTTTTGATTTGTCTCTAGGTTTTTTTTCTTCCCTAGATTTTCCAATCTTAGCGCCCTTTTCTATATAATCCATTCTTTCGGGTTTAATAGGCCTTTCTTCTTCTTTCTTTTTTTTTGCGATCATACAATTACACGCCTCCTTTAGATTAGTGTACTTACAGTATATGAAACTAAACCTATTAATAACAGCAACACACCGTAAGCTAAATATATATTTTTTTGTTTTATTAGATAATTATTTGTATTTATGGCATCTTTAAAATATTTTACCTGATCTTCGATAAAAACTGTTAAGTCTTCTTCACACTCTAATTCTATAGTTTCCTCTAAATATCCTTTTATGCTTAAACCAGTTTTTAATCTTATTGAGTGATAACCAAAAAACAAAATTAAAATACTCACAACGAATGAAATTTGGCTTAATAGATAAAATAATAATGAGCATGATTGATTTGGTTTACTATTAAAAGCTAAGACTAAAACTACACCAACAAAACCTAAGATACTTCCTATTTTTTGATCTGTAGAATCTACTGCGTTTAATTGATCTTCGAGTTTTCTTCTCGCTTCAGCACTGATTATTTCCAACATTTCTTTTTTCATTATTTAAATTATTGTCTTCCGATATTATTTTTTGAAAATATACTAGAGCAAAATTTAATTGTCATTAACAAAGATCTACCCTGTAAATTCTTACCTACTTATTATATACACCATAATTTCTAAAAACCCTTCTTTTTACTAAAAATAAATAGTTGAAATTCTAATTCAAGAAAAAGTTTTATAAAAAATTAATAAAAATAGGCAAATCCTATTTTTCCATGGTTTAGCTTTCCATTTTACAAAGTTTTCTTTTAGGACGTCTGTATATTAATATCTAAAGTTTCAACCATCCGGTTAAGAACTCCTCAGATCCTATAGGTTTATTGCTAAAAGTTGCCAAATTATTGAGTTGGTACATCTTCCCCTGTCACATTTAAAACTTGAACCCTATGTTCTACTATGTCCTTTTTTTGCAAGACACTTTATATTCTTTCAAAATTATGCCACTGCTTCCTCATACAAATACTTTTGAAAATCAATAAAGATGGTACGGATATTATCAACTCCACCGAGTATTTCTTCTGCGTCCATGATAGCCTGATATTTCAACGTAAGAAGGG
>JAHIPN010000407.1 GCA_018894595.1 bacterium | reverse complement strand
TAAATTAGTCGTTAGTGAATAGTGAATAGTCGTTAGCACAAGAAGACACGGTACACCGTCCGTGCCTCTGCTTTTCTTATGTAGGGGCACAATGAATTGTGCCCTCTCTGTTTTGCTGCCTTTTGTTTACTCTGCTAAGTGAGTAGCTACTAAGCAGGGATTACGGAAAAAGGGAATTCCTATACAATCGAGTTAAGAAAAAGAGAGAAAGAAAAAATAAGAAATATAATTATTCTTTTTTATTTTAGAAAAAAAAGAGGAATTTTGCGAATTTTATAGAATATAAATAAAGTGA
Source organism: bacterium (assembly GCA_018894595.1). The sequence continues at coordinate 2,837 of JAHIPN010000407.1, read as the reverse complement.
TATAATTTTGATAATTAAGAGAAATAAATTTACTAATTATAGGCAATAAATGCATAAAAGAAAGGGAACTCGATATGAAAATAGGATTATATAATCTGGTTTCAGAAGTACATAATGAAGGGTATATTAGCAGCACCTTACAAGGTTTTTTAGCAGATATTGAAGAAAAATTAGGTGAAAAGTTCGAAAATATAAATTTGCAGGATTTTGATAAAGATTGTTTCCCCCTTATTTTTATAAAGTCTGGCGGAGTTGAGGGGAAGTTCAAACAGATTTTTAAACAGGTCAATGGACCTTACCTGCTTTTATCCAGTGGATTACATAACTCTTTTGCCGCCTCTTTGGAGATTGCTTCCTTTTTAAAACAGGAAGGAGAAAAAGTAGAAATAATTCACGGAGATAGTGGTTATATCGCCAGGAGGATAAAAGAACTCAGTAAAATATTTGAAGTGAAAAACAGGTTAGCTTCAACTAAATTAGGAGTTATCGGTAAACCGTCCGATTGGCTCATAGCCAGCGATGTAGATTATAATAAGGTTAAAGATGTCTTAGGGATTTCTTTAATAGATATTGAAATCGATGAATTAGTTAAAGAAATCGACCAGGATCACAATTTTGACCATCCCAAATTAAATGATATTAAAAATAAAGGGTTTGATAGTAAATCAATCGACGGAGCATTGAAAATTTATAACGGATTTAAAGCTATCGTAAACAAATATAAATTTGATGGTATTACCGTAAGATGTTTTGACCTGCTGGAAATTTATAAAAATACAGGATGTCTTGGCATATCATTATTAAATGATGAAGGAATTGTAGCCGGTTGTGAAGGCGATATCCCCGCTCTTATATCTATGGCTATTCTGCATTATTTAACCGATGAGCCTGTTTTTATGGCCAATCCTTCCAGTATCGATATTGACAAGAATGAAATAATTTTAGCTCATTGTACTTTGCCCTTAAACATGCCCGATGAATTTTATTTAAAAACCCACTTTGAGTCAGGTTTGGGAGTGGGCATAAAGGGAGTTATCGGGGAAGGGGAGGCTACCATCTTTAAACTTTCCGGAGACGGTAAAAATTATTTTGTGTCCGGGGGAGAAATTATTGAAAATTTAAATAAAGAAAGTCTATGCCGTACACAAATCAGGATGAAAGTAGATGAAGATATAAAATATTTCTTGCAAAATTCTATCGGAAATCATCATCTGATTTGCAAAGGAGATTATAGTAAGTTGGTAAGAGAATTCTTTAAATGGTAAAATAGTGATACAAAATAATCACGCAAGGAATTTTGGTTATGTAAAAAATTCTTGTCAGAATTATAAAATAGTAAGAATGTTTCAGGAGACAGTTCTAAAAGGTGACAGAGGACCGTCCCCTGTCACCAGGAGGAGAATTATGGGAGATATTATGCGGCCGATTTCCTTTAAGCAGCTACTTTGCTGGATAACTGAGGAATATCGGTTGCAGCGAACAATTTTTGGGATACCTGAATCTCAATTTTTTATTAAAGAAAATGGAAAAAGTATTCAGATATTTGATGAAAGTTGTGCTACCCCTGTAGGACCAGCAGCAGGACCTCATACCCAGTTGACTCAGAATATTGTTGCCGCCTATCTGGTCGGCGGACGTTTTTTTGAGCTTAAGACTGTACAAAAACTTGATAGTCTGCATTTTGATAAGCCTTGTATCGATGCACGGGACGAGGGTTATAATACCGAATGGTCTACTGAACTTTCCCTGGAGCAGGCATATGATGAGTATGTCAAAGCATGGGTATTGCTTTATTTCATAGAGTCAATATTTAATGATCGTACTAATACTAAACAATCTTTTATTTTTAATATGAGCGTGGGCTATGACCTGGAAGGAATTAAAACCCCCGGCATGGATACGTTTATTAATAACTTAATCGATGCCTCAGGACAACCAGTATTCAAGCGTTACTTAGAAGAATTAAGTTCTTTTATTCTGGATACAAACTTTTCAGAAGTTCTGCACATTAAAGGAAAGATTAAAAGTCTTGAGAATATTTCCAGTGTGGTTTCACCTCATATCGCCCGGTCGGTGACTCTCTCTACCATGCATGGATGCCCTCCCGAAGAGATAGAGTCTATCTGTAAATATCTTATGGAAGAAAAAAGACTCCATACTTTTGTAAAACTAAACCCGACTCTTCTTGGTTATAAATTAGTTAGAAAAATATTGAATGAACTCGGATTTAATTATATAGATATTAAGGAATCTACCTTTAGCGATGACTTGCAATGGGATGATGCGATAGGGATACTTAAACGGCTTTCTAAATTAGCCGCTGACTGCAGTCGTAATTTTGGTGTCAAGCTCTCCAATACCCTGGGGACGGCAAACACTCTAAGTGTCCTTCCGGGAGAGGAGATGTACTTATCGGGACGCATTCTCTTTCCCATTACCATTACTCTGGCTTCCCGCTTATCGCGTGAATTTAAAGGGACTCTCCCCATATCCTACTCAGGAGGGGCGTCTCAGTTAAATATCCTCCGGATTTTTGAAACGGGGATTAAGCCAATTACTATGGCCACAGAACTGTTAAAGCCGGGGGGCTATATGAGAATGACAGAAATGGTCCGAAAATTAGAATCAATAGTTGGCGAAAAGAAGCAGCTTAAGGTCATCGATGTGGAAAAACTCGAACGGTTAGCCGAAGAGGCGCTTCGGGAAAATTATTACCGGAAAGATTGGAGGGGCACGAAGAAAGTTTCTGTTGATCGGGAATTACCCTTAACCGACTGCTATATAGCTCCCTGTGTTCTTTCCTGTCCCATCCACCAGGATATTCCGGAGTACATTCG
>JAHIPN010000461.1 GCA_018894595.1 bacterium | reverse complement strand
CGTAAGGCTTTCTATACCGATGGACCAGCTTTCATTAATGTCTTATCTCCTTGCCCACGTGGATGGAGATTTGATTCTAAAGATACTATTAAAATATCCAAACTTGCAGTACAGACTAATTTCTGGCCTTTATACGAGGTAGAGAACGGAGTATGGAAATTAAATTATAAACCAAAAGAAAGAAAACCTATTAGAGAGTGGATGGAAGCCCAGGATAGGTATAAACATCTCTTTAGCTCAGAGAATGAGCATATAATCAAAGAGATCCAAGAAGAGATAGATAAGAATTGGGAAAAATTACTGGCCAAATGTGGAGAAAAATAATTTTTTTTACTGATTAGTAATTTAGTTTAAAGCTTGTAAAAGATTAATATAAGATATCGAGAATTTTTATAACGTTTTGATTTAGTGTTTGCTTGGATTATCTGATAGGTGTTTATTTCTTTCGTGTAGCTTTAGAAAGTAAAAGTAAAGAAACAAATTATTAATTAAATACTACTAAGGAAATTGTAGCTAAATTATCACTGACTGGGGAATAGCATCCTTTGAAATCGATTATAAATAGAAGTAAAATTAGATTAGATGGGTTACAAGTTGGGAGATACAAAGGCGAGTTTAAATAAAACAATAGGAAAAATTGGTTTTTTCTATTGTTTTATTTTTTAATTATCCTCTGTTTAGTCTGATTCTAAATAGTATTAAGAAAAGCAAGATTTTACCTAATAATGCAATTATATCTATAGCATTAATGTTTTTTGTTTTATAAAATTATATCAAATTTTAATAAATATAGGAGGTTCTATTATGGTAGATTTAAATAATGTATCTGAGGCTTTGCAAAGAGGAGATGCAAAAAAAGTAGAAGAACTTGTTAAACAAGCTTTGGAGGAGAATTTATTACCTAAGGATATCTTAGAAAATGGTTTAATTAAAGGGATGGATATTATTGGCGCGAAATTTAAGAAAAATGAAGTGTATGTTCCGGAAGTTTTAATTGCTGCTCGAGCAATGCATGCAGGGATGAGTATCCTGCGGCCCAAGTTAACTGAAGCAGGAGTAAAAAATATAGGTACGGTAGCAATAGGCACGGTAAAGGGAGATTTGCATGATATTGGGAAAAATTTGGTAAAAATGATGTTAGAAGGAGCAGGTTTTGAAGTTGTAGATTTAGGAGTAGATGTCTCTGCTGAAAAATTTGTGGAAGCTGTAAAAGAACATCAACCTAATATAATAGGGATGTCTGCCCTTTTAACCACTACCATGGTTAATATGGTGGATGTAATAAAGGCGCTCGATGTTGCAGGATTAAGGGATAAAGTAAAAATAATGATAGGAGGGGCACCAATTACTCAAAATTATGCTGATCAAATAGGGGCAGATGGATATTCTCCTGATGCTGCTTCTGCAGTAGATAAGGCAAAAACCTTTATTGCCTAAAAATTTATATATTTTTATACAGAAACCATTAATTTTCAATTTAGTATGGCAATCAATTAGGGAGATTTATTTGAGGGAGGATTATTTTGCCTAATTCGTCTGTTTTGGTAATTGGCGCAGGTATTGCGGGAATTACGGTAGCTCAGCGACTTGCAGAAAATAGTATTAAAGCATATTTAGTAGAAAAAGAATCCTATATAGGTGGGCAAGCATTATCTTACGGTTGTAAAGGTGTAGAGAGTTGTAATGAATGTTCCGTATGTTTATTGCAGAGGAAAGTAAAAGATACAGAAGGGTATTTTTCTAATATATTTTTTAAGGCTAATTCTGAAATAGAAGAAGTGAAGAGAAAAGAAAAGAATTTTGAAGTTACTTTGAAAAAAGAAGTACCATTTATAGATCCTGATAAATGTCAGGGGTGTAGTCTTTGTGAAAAATTGTGTCCTTCTTCAGCAATATCTGTTTCCCATCCTCAATCTATTCCCCGTGTCTATTCACTTAGTACAGAGCACTGTTTAAATTTTCAGAATACAGAATGTTATATTTGTGTGGATAATTGTCCTTTTGGAGCGATTAGTTTTAGTCATAAAATTCAAAAAGAAATTTTATCTAATATTTCTGCTATTGTTATTGCTACTGGCTTTGAGCCCTGGGATCCTAAGATAAAGGTCGAATATGGATATGGGATAAATAAGAATGTAATAACTGCTACAGAATTAGAAAAACAGATTTATACTAAGGGTTATGTTTTTCGACCTTCAGATAAAAGAAGAGCAAGAAAGATTGCTATTATCCAATGTGTGGGAAGTAGGGATAGGAGTATTAATAATCCAAATTGCTCTCGAGTATGTTGTGCCTATGGTATGAAAATGGCTCGTTTTTTGAAAGAACAAGATTCAAAAGTAGAAGTTTCGATATTTTATATGGATATTCAACCTTTTGGTAAAGGATTTACTAAATTTTTTAATGAATGCAAAGAAGATTATGATATTCAGTATCTCAGATCTACTCCTTCTCAAATTAGCCAGGACAAAGAAGGGAAAATTAAGATAAGATATGAAGACCCCCAGGATGGAACTATTAAAAAAAAGTATTTTGATTTAGCTGTTCTGTCTATTGCTTTGAATCCTGGTACTAAATTTGAAAAATTAGCAGAAAATTTAGATATATGGATAAAAGATAGTGGATTTTGTGAAAGCCCTGATTCTATGCAAGTTATTAAGACTAGCCAAAAAGGAATATTTGCAGCGGGAACTTGTCAAGGACCAAAGGGTATTAGTGAGTGTATAGCTAATGCTGAAAATGCAGCCTTAGAAGTTATATTGTTTTTAAAGACTTTAAAGAATAAAGAATAGAGTAGTTAAAAATAAAAAGCATAGAGCATAAAATTAAAATTTAAAAGATAAAAATTTAAAAGATAAGTTTTAAAATAATCATCAATAACTATATATACACTAAAAGCTATATTTGATTGTTTAAATCTTTTTAAGGAGAAATTATTATGCATCAAAGAAAGAAAATAGGTATTTTCCTTTGTAGTTGTGGGAATACTATTTCTAAAACAATTAACTTTAAAGAAATAATAGATTACTTCAAAAGCTTTAACGAAGTTGAATTAATTGAGGAAAATAGCTTTTTATGTAAACCTGAAATATTGATTGGCTTTAAAAAGAAAATTAAAGATAATAATTTAAATGGAGTAATAGTAGCGGCTTGTTCCCCTCAATTAAAAGGTACTTTTTTTAGAAAAGCTTTAGAAGAGGCAGGGTTAAATTTTAACTTGATATCATTGGTTAATTTGAGAGAGCAGTGCGATATGACTTATAAAGGAAAAAGGAGTGCTACAAAAAGCGCCATTGATTTAATAAAGGGTGCCTTAAGAAGAATAAAGTTGCAACAATCTATTGCTTCAAAGACAGTAAAAATTAAGCAAAATGCTTTAGTTATTGGAGGAGGAGTAGCTGGTTTACAAACTACTATCAATTTGTCTAAATTAGGTCATCCAGTGGTTTTGTTAGAGCGAGAATCTTTTTTAGGAGGAAATGTTAATTCTGAGTCTTTATTTAAATATAAGCAAACCAATATTAATCTAAAAGAACTGGTAAACAAAAAAATAGAAGAAGTTAATAATAACCAACAAATACAAGTTTTTACTCAGGCTGAATTAATTAAGTTAGAAGGAGCAGTGGGCAATTTTAAAGCAACTATTGAAATTAAAGATAAAGATAAAAGGAGAGAAAGAAAAAGTCTTAATGTAGGAGCTGTGGTATTAGCTACAGGTTGTCAAAGTTATTTTCCTTCAGAAAAATATGGAATTGATTTATCATCATTGGTAATAACTCAATCTCAGCTGGGAAAGCTAATGAATTTTAAAAAAGCAGGTCTTAATGGTATTAATACTATCTGTTTTATCAGTGGAATAATTGGTGATGATCAGAGATTAGAGGGAGATAGACTTTTAAATCAGGCCTTGATTCTGGCTACAAAATATAAAATTCAAGTCTATATCCTTTGCAAAAATGTCTATGTTGCTGAAGAAGGTTTAGAGGAATTATACCAGCAAGCACAAGAGAAAGGAATAATCTTTTTGAAATATGACCAAAAAAAGCCAGAGATAAAATCCGAAGCAAGCACAGATAAAATAGATGTTTCTTTATATGATTCTCTCTTAGGAAAGGATTTTTATGATGAAGGGAAAGAACTTATAATTTCTTGTGATTTGTTAGTATTGGAAGAACAGATAATACCCGCATCAGGTAGTAAAAAATTGAGTGAGATATTACAAGTTGGTTGTGATGAAGAGGGATTTTATCAGCAAAAAAATATTAGTTTACAGCCTGTTTTTACTAATCGGAAAGGTATATTGGTAGTTGGAGCTTGTAGAGGATTAATGAATATTATTCAGACTTTGGATGATAGTGGAATGGCTTCTTTAGAAATACATAATCTATTGAAAGAAAAATTGGTAAGATATAATCTTGATCGGGCTATGGTAGATAATGATAAATGCACCCTTTGTTTAACTTGCATGCGTGTTTGTCCTCATAAAGCTATACAATTAAATGAAAGTAAATCACCTAATCAAGTAAGCATTAAAGTAAATGATCTTGCCTGTGAGATATGTGGAATATGTGTTAGCCAATGTCCAGCTGCTGCTATAACCCTACCTAGGTACAAGAATGATCAGATAATGGCTGAAATAGGTCAAACGATTTAAAAAGCAATGAATATTTATAAGGCAATAATTTATGGGAAGGATTATTGATATTTATGGATTCAAACAATAAAAATGAATTTATACCCCAAATAATTGTTTTGTGTTGTGAAAATTCTGCTTATCGAGCAGCGGATATGGCAGGAACATTAAAGCTTTCCTATCCCGAAGGTATTAGAATTGTTTCATTTTCTTGTATAGGCAGGGTTGAAGAAAGTCATATTTTACATGCTTTAGAAAATGGTGCTGATGGGGTTATGATATTGGGTTGTTTAGAAGATAGTTGTAAATTTATAGATGGTGATGTTCGAGCTAAAAAAAAGATTGTTTATTTAAAAAAAACCTTATCAGAAATAGGTATAGATGATGCCCGGGTAGAATTTTACAATATATCTCCTAATATGGGGGCAAAATTCGTAGAGCTAATTACTGAAATGAATAAAAAAATCAAAGAGTTAGGTCCTTTATTTAAAAAAGATATTATT
>JAHIPN010000044.1 GCA_018894595.1 bacterium | reverse complement strand
CTGGGCTGCAGAGGTTTCTCAGGCGACCTTGTTAGAGGATTTATCCCAGATAGAAATAGCTATCTATGGGGTAACTCAGGAAAAACCTTTAGTTGAGCGGGTAGAATATTTAGAAAAAGAATTAGTAGGCCGAACTCTCCCCGGAACAATTACTAGCAGAGCAAAACAATTAAAAGAATTTATAATTACCGGGACATTAGAAGATCCTTCAGTAATCTTTAAAATAAATTCTTCTCAATGGATTTTAGAAGAAAAAATTACCTCTGAACCTTTGGTTACTAAGATAGAAAATTTAGAGAATGTATTATTTGGTAAAACATCAACTGATGTCCTGGCTATGAGGGCAGAGAGTATTTTTGAAATTTGTTTTAAAGAAGGCAAACCTCAAATGGAAGAGGTGGTAATCCCTGCCGGAACCCTGGTACTAATTCGTTTTTTGAGCGCCTTAAGTTCCAAAGATAATATAGCAGGTGAAACATTTAATTTTCAAATAGCTGAAAGTGTGTTTTTAGATAATAAATTAGTTATTCCTACCAATTCTTTGGGAGTAGGTGAGATAATCGAAGCGAAGAAAGCCACTATTTTATCCCGGCCAGGGAAATTAGAGATAGAATTTAAGTCAATTTCAGCTTTAGATGGGACCTCTCTTAGTTTAATAATAGGAGAAGAAGCCCAAAAAGAGAACGAAAGGATTGCTATAGCTGTAGGGGTAGGAATCTTAGGATTAATTGTTTTGAGTAGTCCTATAGGATTAATAGCGGGAGCCTTAATCCCCGGCAAAAATATAAAGATCGAAGAAGGCAGCGAAATGTTCCTGCAGGTTAAAGAAGATACTGTAGTATTAGCGTTGATACAATAGAACAGTATCGAGTATCGCGTAAGAAAAAATAGAAGACAGAAGCCTAATTAGTATATAGTCGTTAGTGAATAGTATATAGTTAGCGTATAGCGTACAGCGGATAGTAAAAAAAAGAGAAAGAAGAGGAAAAAAGATATTGCGAGCGAACAGAGTGAGCGCGGCAATCTCGTATTTTATTTCGAATTGGAAACAAAAAAAAGGGTAGTGGGAATTTTTCTTTTGCAAAAAATAGCCCATACCCTTTTTCTTTTCTAAAGTGATTTTAATTATTCAGTTAAAATTACATCTACCGGGATAGTTACTGTAATTGACCAAAGACCAGTTATGACTGCACTTTTTTCGCCGGCAAAACCATAAGCGACAGCTTTAAATGTATGTTTTCCAACTGACAAACCAGCAATTTCGAAACTACCAGTTCCTATCATGGTCCCTTTCGATACATCACCTACAGAAATAGTATAGGTTTCTGCAAGAGCTGCAGGAGTACCTGATAATTTTACGGTTACGTTTTTGCTGAATAACGTACATCCGGTTAATAGAGCAGCTGATAATGTAACCACAACTAATACTAACAAAGCTTTAGTTAAAATATTTTTGCTCACGACAGTTTTCCCTCCTTTCATTTTTTTTGTCCATTTTATGTAATAACTATACTCTACCTATATGTATAAGTTAGATACTTGAAATAAGTATAGCAAATTATTTTTAATTTATCAATTAAATATTTTTCGTTTTTCGTTTGTGCAACGACTAATTTATCTTGCGCTTTGTATTTAATACTAACGACTATTCACTATTCACTAACGACTAATTTAATATTCCACAATGGTAAAAGTCGAATTATTCGGATAAACCTGTACGTCCTGAACAACCCCGTAATAAAAAACCCAATCTCTTACATAAAGATATGCTTCCTGTAAACTAACTTTAGTATCTAAATTAGTATCTGCTGGGTAACTGCCAGAATAACCGCAGCCATCACATAAAGCCATAGTAAATACTCCAAAAGGATCGCTTTCTTCCGGATGAATTTCCCAACATACCTGATAGTAATGGCAGGAAGTTAAAACTTTATATTGATTAGTGGTAAGTAGTCCTTTGGGTTGAGCTTGGGAAAAGATATTAATAACCTCATTGTTAAAAGATTCTAATTCTTCTCGAGATACTATTATTTCTTCTCTCCCTTTTCCGATAAATCCCCCGGAATGACAGGAATCAAGAAAAACCACTTTGGTGCCCGGAATAGCACTTAAAGCACTTTCTAATTCATCTACACTGATAGCTGTACTTACAAAAGAAGTAATATCAGCAGGGCAGATATAAGAAGTATTTCCCACTCGACTACCGTGGCCGCTAAAATAAAAGTAAGAAATATCGTTACTATCTGCGCCCGAGAAAGTAGAGGAAATGCTCTGCAGAATATTTGATTTTGTTGCCTGCCAGTTCTTTAGATAATTAATAGTGGAAAATCCAGTATTTGATGATCCAAACTTACAATAACTAAAAAGCTGTTTTATTCTATCCACATCGTAAGGTGGAGCTAACAAATCACCATCACTACCATAATTAATATAATCTCCAACACCCACACAGAGAGCTCGATAAACTATTTCATTTTGAACAACAGCACTAACCGTAACTTCTACCGTATCGGCTTTAGTTATCCCGCCTTCAGTATATGAGACAGTAATAACTGCTGTTCCTTCTGATGCTGCGATAATGGTGCCACTACCATTTACAGTAGCACAAGCAGTGTTACTTGAACTGTAACTACAAGCAGTAAGGTTGATATTTGCAGTGCTTGCATTGTCATAATATGCAGTAACTGAATTGATAGTTTGTGATTCTTCCACACTCAGATTCATAGTTGAAGGCAAGACTTTAATATAACTAAGTATATCGGGAGTAATCGGTGCAGTGGTTACATTTACAGTAACCGTATCAGTTTTGCTTATTATCCCTTCGGTATAAGTTACTAAAATAAGAGCTGTGCCGGCTGATATTCCAGTAATTAATCCACTTGAATTAACAGAGGTATAAGAGGGATCATAGGTATGATAGGGTTCATAGGTGCAATTAGCAAGAGAAATATCAGCTGTGCTTGAATCAGAATAATATGCAGTTACTGAATTAATATTCTGTGATTCTCCTACTGCAAGATTCATAGTAGAAGGAAGGACACTGATTCTAATTAAAAAAACCGATGGAATTACAGGGGTCAAATTTAGGTTTATTTCAGTAGTCTGGTTAGCTATAACATTAATTACGTTGGAATAGTGCACATAATCAGTTAAAGTTAGTTTAATAATATGATTTCCGGCTGAAACATTAGTTAAGGTATTGGGAGTAATGTAGCCGGTATCTGTGCCATCAAAAAAGATTTTAGCCCCCGGGGGATTGGTGGTTATTTCAATAGAACCTAAAGTATAAACAACGGGGTAATAATACAGGCACCCAGAGGTTAAAAGCAAAACAGCTATTATGAGAATAAGCAGCAGTAAATATTTCTTTTTTCCCAACATAATAAAAGTTTCCTTGTTATTTTAGTTTTTGCTTTTTTTTATTTTTAATAATTGTAATATACTGGAATATCTACAGAATTTGCTCCGGAATGGATATATTGCGTTCTTTGGCCGGAATACCAACCGTCAATATCTTCGGCATAAAAAGTGCGGTAACCGGTAGGGATATTATAAAAAGTTTTTTGCCCGTATACATTAGTTGTCCCTAAATAATTACTGTATGAATCTAAATAGATATCATAAAACCAATCACTATAGGTGATATCAATGTGAACAGTACCTGTTTGGGTGATGTCTGGGAAAAATAAAATGGTACAGCCGGTCCCTAATCCTAACATTGCAATCATTATTATGATTAGAATACCCTTTTTAAATAATATAGATTTCTTCATCATGTTTCACCTCTCAAATTTAATATTAAAAGAAATTGATTTTATTTATTTTCTTTTATATTATTAGTTATTTTACAAAAAGTCAAAAAATATTTTCTACAGATTATGTCTCGTATTGCGTATTGCGAATAGCGTATCGCGTTGGAAATAAGATTGGTTACTATTTTTTATACTTTTTGGGTTACAACCATATTATAAATATTCGATAATTTTTTTAAAAACCCTCTTTTTTTACAATGTCATTAACTTAAGGTGTACGTATTAATGAATCTCCCCGCAGCAGAGCTACGGGGTATCTCCAATCAGGTCTGTTTCTATCTTATCTCAGCAAGCTGCGGGGAATTAGACCCTAACAGAGATTAAAGTAAGCGTTTTGAATAATCCGTAATAGTTTTTTTCAAAATGACTACTTTTTTTGAACATACCTTTAGAAGGAATTTGTCATTTGTATCTATTCTTCAATTCTGTTTGAATATTCTAAAAACTTCTTTTGTTTACATTTGAATAAGTACCAGATAATTGCCCCTTAGTGCGTTTATAACGTCGTCCATTACGTACCGGAAGGATGTTACTTGATATTTCTAATATAATTTCATCAAACCTCAAAGCTATAATAAATTCCAGAGGTAACGCCAGAGAAAATTCCATAGTTATATCTATAAAATAATACCTCTCTTAAGTTATAATTTACCCTTAAGGGAGGTAAAAAAAATGATAGGAGTAGCGATGTATATAACTATTAAATCACTTTGGGAAAGACATAAGAATAAATCATTAATCGCAAGGCTTACTGGCCATGATTGGAAGACAGTGGCTAAAAGAATAAAAGAAATAGAAGAAGGAGAAGAATATATTGCCCAGAAACCCCATCCCCGGGCATTGGATGACCATAAGGAGGAAATCTTGGAATGGTTAGAAGAAAATCTCTCCGGGGTAAGGATACACGAAAAGATGCAAGAAGAAGGGGTAAAGGTGGGATACTCTACGGTAAAGGATTATATTTGCCAAATCAAAAGGAGAGAAAATATCTTTATCCGTATGCATACTCTCCCCGGGGAGGAAGCCCAGGTTGATTTCGGTTATCTCGGTTATACCCTGTACCAGGGCAAAAAGAAAAAGACCTGGGTCTTTAATATGAGATTATCTTATTCCCGCTTAGACTATTATGAAGTAGTCTATGACCAGAGGGTAGAGACCTTTATCCAATGTCATATTAATGCCTTTAATTATTTTGGTGGTATACCCCAATACATAAAAATAGATAATCTAAAGGCAGCTATCCTACAGGCCAACTTTTATGAACCCATCTATCAGGAACTGTATAAAAACTTTGCCTCTTGCTATGGCTTTCACCCTCTACCCTGTAGGATTAGAAGGCCTAACGATAAAGGGAAAGTAGAATCAGGGATAAAGTACGTGAAGCATAATTTCTTCCTGGGGCGTACATTTACTGATGAAAAAGACCTGAAAGAAAGATTATTTAAATGGTATACCAGGGCTAACCAGCGGATACACGGCACCACCAGAAAGGTCCCAAAAGAGGTATTCGAAAAAGAAGAGAAGGCAAAGCTTATTCCCCTCCCTCAAGAAGAATTTAAATTAGCAAAAGTAGGTACCCGTAAGGTCTACCATGACTGTCATATCTATGTAGACTACAACTATTATTCGGTACCTT
>JAHIPN010000406.1 GCA_018894595.1 bacterium | reverse complement strand
TGCCAGGAAACCCTGCAGGTTTACATATACTTTCTTTTTTGACATCTACTTACTCCTTTTTATAATTTCTTTACAAAGGTCTAAATAATCTTTAGCTCCATAACTATTAGATTTATATTCAAAAATAGTTTTGCCAAAACTTGGGGCTTCGGCCAAAGATATGTTATCTCTAATTAAACATTTATTTGATATTTGCCATACATCTGTATTATCATAAGACTAGATTTAAAGGTTCCACCCTGCTAATAAGAGACCAGGGGTCTCTTCGAAAGATAGGCAGGGTGGTCATTTTTTTATGTAAGGAAACTTTAGTTCCGAAGAAACATCCGCACTTATATTCGTTTCCTCCATTTTTCGTAAATTTAATAATTGAATTTACGGAAACCCACAAGCTATTTATAATAAATAATTTGCCCGGTTTTGAAAATATCAAATTCGCTTTTTATTTTATTTCCTTTTTTTCTATGGTACAATTTTCCCTTTTACGAGTTCTTCCTTTAGGACATCTATCTATAATAATACCTAAGGCCTCAACCATCCGGTTAAGAAGCGCCTCAAACCCCATAGGTCTTCCGCTAAAAGTTACCGAATTATTGACTTGACACACCTTCCCTACTTATCTAGTTCAAAAGTAAAATATTAATTGTCTAAGAAAATGGGATGTGCCCCTTGTATATTAATACTGCTTTGAAATTATATTGTCATTAGAATCTTGTTGTAATCATTTTGCCAATCGCATTATTTATCCGCTCAAGCGCGGTATCAAGATTAAATCTTAATTGCTCTTCCGGAGTTAATACAGCAAACAATTCCTCTTTAATACGAGACCTCATATCTTTTATTTTATCTTCTGATCTGCCAAGATTGACTCGGTATCTTGCCAAATCTGTATCGCCATTATCTTCTTCTAATTTTTTCTTAAAAAGATCCATTACTTCTTTATTAACAAGATTAAAACCATTACGCAGAATAAAATCAAGATCGTAAAAATCGCGTGGTGCAATAGTTTGTCTAAGTGCTGCAGCACGTAATTTTTCTGATACAATTTCATTTAACGAAAAACAATTCACTTTCCCTCCATCAAATAAAGGTTCACCAGTAAATGGATGTAAAAACTTATGTTGAACATTTTTTATTTCTGTATCACAAAGTGGATTATATCGAAGCCCTATTTCAAATTTTATTTTCATTTCTCTTGGCCTTAAGACAGATTGATAAATAAAATTATACACATATTGTTTTGATTCATTATGTCCGGCTTTCTCGACTCCATCCGTTCCAAGACCAAGCTGCTTTGCAAACTTTACAATATTATCTTTAACCGGCTGAATACATTTTCTACGCTTGCCACGTGTTGTAGTATATTCTGGTAAACGCATACTAAAATCCAAATCCTCGCTTAAACGATAATATACGTAATAAATCTTATTAAGACATGTACCACCTTTAAAAATAAGCTTCTCTGAAAGTTCGCTAACACGTGATAGTATTAATGTTAAATAGTAATCCTTCTCAAGAAGAAATGCCGGAAAACCTGTTCGTTTTACGGTTTGATATATTGTATTGGTAAATCTTTCTTTGTCATCATGAAGCATTTATTATAACTCTCCATCTCTTGTTTATTGTCCCCTTACGAGATCTATTTAGTGAACTAATTGCTGTCTTTTTAATTGTTTTTGCCAGCGGACACAATAAAGAATCGTCTATTCCTAACCCTTCCAAAATAATTCCAACTCTTTTTCGCAAAGTTACATTGGTAAACTTACAAGCATAACTAATCACCTTTTTTATATTACATTGTTTCTCATCTATGACCTTTTTAAATATTTCACTTGCCGCCTTGATTCCGCCCACTGGTTTATAGAAATACAAAAGATCAATCAAGGTTCTCTCTTTATCACTAACAATTACTTCGATATCTTTCACTCGAATCTTTTGCAGGCCGTACATGCGATTTCCTGGAATTTTCAAAAATTTGAATTTAATCCCGCAAATGATTTTATCTTTAGTAAAAGAAGTATTTGGCACATAAACTGTTTGAAATAACTGTTCGGTAAAGCCATAATAATTAAACATAGTGGAGTATCCGACATAGTAGTTATTTTTAGGAAAATATAATGGCGGAATAAGTATTTCATTAATTCCTGTTCCCTCCGGTCCGGCTTCAAGTGGAGAAAAAATATACACACCACGCTTTACCGGAATTAATATGTTTTTTTTCTTAAGACGAAAAACTATCTTTGCCCTTTCGATAGGCGAAAGATTAAAAAGGTCATCCAATTCTTTTGCTGTAATAAATGCTTTCTTCTCATAGCTTAATCGAGCAATTATTCGAGCTTCAATAGGCCCAAATCTTGCCATTGTATTTTTATTCATGGTAAATACTCTCTAAAGGTATATTCAGCTATTTTTCTTACATATATATAATAACACATGTTTACCATAAGTCAATAAAACCGTCAACATAACTTTCCGTGACATCTTTAAATAATAATAGGAACAACATATCCTATTTTTTCTATGGTTTGGCTCTACACTTTACGAGGTCTTCCTTTAGGACGTCTATCCATAGTAATATCTAAAGCTTCAACCATCCGGTTAAGAAACTCCTCAGATCCTATAGGTTTTCCGCTAAAGTTACCGAATTATTGACCTGGCACCTATTTATTATTTATTATTTATTATTATAAGGGCAAATACGAAAGCCCATCTTATCTTTGAATAAACTTGATCCATCTTCTTTTATTATTATCCCACTTCTTGAAAAACTCTTTCTTCTTTAAAATCTTTTCATATATTGGGAGTAAAAATATTTTTATTCTATCCATTACAATATCAAAATCTATCAATTCCTTACCAATCTTCTTAATATAACCATTCCACATCCTTATTCTGCTATCATCCTTCGTAAATTCCTCTGTAAAAAGTACATGCTTTTTTTCTAAAGGAGTTTCTCTTCTCTGCAAAGTTGATAAAATTGCTTTTTGTAACACTTTACCATCAAAAGATTTAATATCAGACAATAGATAGATATCGTAAAAGTCTTTCATTCTGCTGGTTGTAAGAGATATTCTAAGCATAGCTTCAAATTTTTCAGCAATTACAGATTCGAATGAATACACATTTATTTTAGGAACATCAAAATCCAACAATACTGGATAATCCAACACTATTGAATTGGGTACAATAGCATCACCAAAACCAATATCTAATTGAAGTAATTTTCTTGAATTACCTAAATAAGAATTAAGTTTAATCCTTACTCCCTCATAATCACCAGCTTCAATAATTTTTTTTACTGTAATGGATTCTGAATCCAAAACAACTCCATCCTTAACTTCAATTTTACATATCTCCTGAAAAATCTTCTTAACATTTTCGCTATCATTATTTACGTTTTGAGCTAAAATTAAAAGCCCTCCTTTTAAAATAAATTTCCGATTATATTTGGATATAGACAGTCTGTATAACAATCTCTCCTGCATAAATAACAGTAAAACAAAATCAAAGTTTAACTTTTCTTTATTAGCAAGATTGTATAGTCTTCTTTTTACAGAGGCCTCTATATTTTTTAGCTCTCTTGTCATAGTAAAACCTCAAAATACTTTTTGGTAATTGAATAGACACCTGTAATTTTAGCGTAATCTATAAGTTTATTAATATTTTTTTCTTTCTTTTTTATATATTCATTAAGAGCTTCCTTAACTATATCGATTCCGATTTTATTTCTATATCTAATGCAATCACAAATTGTTTTTTCCAGGTCATATATTTTAACAATATTTCCCTGAATATTAATCTCCTTAATCCCTGTTCTGTACTGTTTTTCTGCAAAATAGAGCACTTTAATTGGGGGATAATCAGGGATAGATGGTTTGAAATCATCCCGGTGAATAGCAATGTAATATTCCCAAGGATTATATGTAGTCATTTCATAATAGGATAAAGCAGAAAGCAAACATACAACACCTTTTGGAACAATCTTGGCGACTTCTACTAATTCTTCTTGTACATCAATCTTATAATCATTCCAATAATATAAACCACGTTTTATCTTGCGAACAACATTATCATCTGTTAGTTGATATAAATATGAAGTGTGAATTCCTGCATTTATAATGTCCTTTGTTCGGGCATAACCTTTATTGCCTTTAAATATTTTTTTTATCTTTTCATACTTTTGTTTGTTCATTATTAAATTCCTTATGCTGTTAATAAGCTCCGCTTTTATTTTTATGTGCGGTGGTTTCTAACAATCTCTGTGCTTAACATTATCACCTTCCAACAAAAAAGTCAACTAAACAATATCTGGGGTTTTCATAATTTCACAAAATAGAAATTATGAAAACTTTTACTTTTCGATATCATATTGTTATCTCTCTATAATCTTTCAAATCTTTTCTTAAGTATCTCATCTGCCTTATTAATTCCGGCTAGGAACTTCTCCCATTCATCAAATTTAAAAGCACAACTAGCAGATACATCAGCAGAAGCAATAAGAATACCTATTTCATCTTCCTCCATCTCTACACTATAGTTTAAGAAAACGGGATCTGTTGTTAATGCTCTGTAATTAACGCCTGCCCTATTTATCAATAAAACAAATTCACTTTACACCCCAAAAACCTCTCCATCTGAAACCTGTTGCACTATCTTCCGGCTAAACAAACCACCATATTTATCGGGATGAAAAGTATGAATGGGGATTATTCTCCCCGGCTTTAATTTTTTTACTACCTTTTTTAAGGTACCAATCTCGGCATGCCCGCTGGTATGAACCTGGTAAAATTTCATATTTTTTTCTTTATAAATTTCATCATCTTCTGCATGGAATCATCCTGTAAATACCCTTCCCACAACGAATAAATAAATGCAGCCCCTTCAAAAAAGTTAGAAAAAATAACTGAATTGTTGGCCTAATAAAACTGTCCCAGTCGTATTCTTATATCGCAAATCATTGATATCTATAAAAATATCATAAATATATTTTCTCAGTTTATGTTTTTTAGCTAACCCCAAATAACACTCCATCGTTTAAATAGCTCCAAGCCATTCGTCTTTAGTTTTTGGTCCATGAACTGTTATATCGTTAATAACATAGATGAATAAAAGGTGGGCTTTAATCTTATTTTTTTCTCTTAAATAATATAGATGGGCTATTCGATTCACATACTGGTAAAATGTTCCAGTCCAATCAATGGTATCGCTAACAGACAAATATTTTTTTACCTCATTAAGTGAATTTTCTATTTTCTTCCTCGAGTTAGTTCCCGCTTTAGTTCCAGAACTTACCATTTCAGGAATATTTGCCTTTGCTTCAACCAGTATAATTTCATCCCCGCTAGCACCTAATGCATCCCATTGGGGACCCCTTTTAGGCCAAAAATCAATTAAAGGGTATTTTATTTCATTTAATTTTCCTAACTTTTTTAAGAAATCTTCATCACGATATTCTGCATATTTATCTGTCTTTTGAGGAGATTTCCAATCAATACTCATTTGCTTTCCAATTACTTTTGAGATTTCGGCGTTCAGATATTTCTTTTTTAGATTAATAGCAACCTGCAAGTTTTTAAGACTACCATGTGAATTGGAATCTTGAATAAATCTGCTCATAATATACCTTCCTTTTTTATATTAGTTTTATAAAATTTCAAGATAGGCATCTAACTAATATCTTATTGTGTTCCAATTAATCTCTTTATCTTCGCCTAATTTCTCAGCTTTCAGATATGACCACCAAAGAATATCAAAGATTCTTATCTTACTTAAATGTTGAATATTATTTTCCAATAATTTATCAAAGATATAATTTAAATTTTTTCGATTACTTTCTATTTGTAGATTTTTATAAAAATTAATAAATATTTCATCGGATTTATTCTCCGTCCATCCATCATTAATTACTTGACGATATTTCTTTTGAAGCAGGCTATCAATTATAGGAATAATTTTTGGATAAAGAGTATGCAGAACCTTGGTAGTAGTAGACAAACCAATACCATTAATCTTTAACAATTCCTAAATAACAGATTCATTTAGTTCTTTAATCTGTTTATCTCTGTCTTTCTCTTTTAGGGCCAAAAATTGTTCGAGATTATATCCAAATATATTTACACTCTTTGTTCTTTCAGTTATTATTTTACATTCTAAAAGTACTTCTTTCTTGATACGTGCGCCAATTTTATTTACATCCTCAATTTTCCTATCTCTATTTTCTAGAAGTAGATCGTATTTAGCATAAAAATCATTTTGGTAGCAGTAACATTCGATTAAAGTGATAGGATCAGGAATTTCAAATGATATTTTTGAGAATAGAAAAAATTTCATCTTTAAACCTCTCAAGTAATCTGGTAGCTACTGTGAACTGCATACAACTTCTATTTTCTCTTTAAATGTTCTAATATTTGAAGCATCCTGAAAAATGGATTTCCAACATCGTTGGTCAATTCTTTTGCTTTTATTCTCAATTCATCTATACATTGGGCATATTTCTTATTAATGACCAATTCCAATCCATCAATCTTTTCGAGTTCTTCAGTGATATATCCTTTTGGGACTACCGGTGACCAAAACATAAAATATCTTTTTGGAAAATCTGAAAGATATTTATTAGCATATTCTTTTTGTCTCTTATATTTTTTCTTTATTTTTTCAATAGTAGTTTTGTTGTCTTTATACAAAAGTCCTGTTATATGCGTAGTAACTTCGCAAAGATAGACGGTTTTATTTTTAAAATCCAACCCCACTACATCTAACTCATTTAGCCCTTCAAGTCCCCCAACGGGAGGTCTAACATTGTAATCAACAAAATCACATTTTTTAATAATTTTTAGATATGCACCTACAATATATTCTCCAATTTCAGTTTTTATCATTTTATTCCCTTCTTTATTCTACTCATAAAAATGACTTCGAAAAAATTCTAAAGCTTAATTTTTCTAAAGAAATTACTTTGGCGTCAGGTCAATTCTGCAATTTAATATTTTGTCTATTTTAATACCTTCAATATCACCGCCAACTTGACTATTTATGAAGGATATTATGGGGTCAGGTCTTGCAATATCACTTTTTATCTTCCCTCTCGTTTTTTTTATCACTCTGCTCTCTATACTATAATGCACGCCGATATATTCTGCTATATCTTTTAAGGTATAGCCATACTGTAGGTGAGCCGCATACATCACTTGGTCTTTTGACTTCTTGTCTTTATATTTAAAAATCTCATTTAAGGGTGACCTGGTTAGATAGCGCTGCTTCCTGGTTATCGCCTTTAATTTTTCTTTACCTCTCATTAAGTGTTTTATCTTATCGATAAAATTCTCTTGGCCAAGAAACAATTGTCCTTTTATGGCCTTTAAGGGTGATTCTGCTTTTATCCCGGAACAGACAAATACTTGATAAAGATAATATTTACTTTACAAATATATCAATAAGAATTAGGAAATTATCTAATATTCTAAAACTACGCCTGGGGTAAGATCATCACTTTCATGGATGGCTCTTTTCCATCCAATACAAGGTGTAAACCACCCTCCAACTCACTTAATGGTAGCCGATGAGATATTAAATCCTTTACTACTATTCTCCCAACAGAAATAAGATCAATAGCTTGTTTTGAGTTTCGTAGAGATGTATAGGATGACATAATAGTTAATTCTTTATTAAATAATCTAAAAGGCTCAATAGTCATAACTTTCCCTTTTGGTGGTACTCCAAAGAAAAGGATTTTCCCGGCAGGACGAGCATATGATATACATTGCTCAAGTACAGAGATCACTCCGGTAGCATCAACGACAATATCATAATGCTCTTTTTTTACCTGGCTAAAATCAGAGAAGACTTGCCCAGTCCTCTCTGCAGCAGCAAAATTTCTTCGACTTTTATTTTTTTCTACTATATCCAACTCAACAGGTCCTATGTTCTTAAGAGTCCGTAGTAATAGCATTCCAATAGGCCCTGCTCCTATAAGAAGTATATGGGCACCTAATGCAGATCCGATTAATCCTACTCCATGGATCACACAGGATAGAGGCTCCATAAATGCAGCTTCTTCAAATGATAAATCCCCAATAGTAAACGCAGCCTGCTGTGGGACTATAACATGTGTTGCCATCCCTCCTGGCATAGTCACTCCAATACCCTGCCAGTTTTCACAGAAATGCTGACGATTATGCAGACATGCGTCACAGAACCCACAGGATAAATTTGGCTCTATTGCTACTCTATCCCCAATCTGGAATCTGTCTACTTTATCACCTATCGCGACCACATCTCCCGAAAACTCATGTCCAGGAATAATAGGATATTCACCAAGATATTCACCAAGGAAAATATGGAGATCTGTTCCACAAATTCCACTCGCACTAACCCGAATAGTTATCCAACCCTGGGGAGGATTCAGCATATTTTGCATATCTAATGAAAGTTCTCTAATAATTCCTGGTTCAACAATCTGACAAGCTCTCAT
>JAHIPN010000405.1 GCA_018894595.1 bacterium | reverse complement strand
TTATTATGATTTTTGTGCGTTTCTAAGGCACACATCAATCATAGCAGGAGGTTTTTTAATTTTCAAAGTCCATTTTCACGCATTACAGGAATGCTTTTTTACTTTATCGTTAACCGAAAAAATTACCAATTTTCCCGTAAATACTTCCTTTTGATCAGACTTTACGTGTACTGATACTAAATATTTATTGCCTCTACTGCGAGCAACTCTTGCTTTGGCAACCAAAGTCTGCCCAGCATATACAGGTTTTTTGTAGCTTAAGCGGGCAATTCCAGTTAAGGCAACTTCTGTGTCAATGATGGAAATTGCCAATGAATCAGCTAAAGAAAAGATATAATGACTTCGAATTATTCCGGTTCTTCCAAAAGCCATATCTTTTGTGGTCTTCAAAATAGCAATACCGTTTTTGCCTAACTCTATATCTATTAATTCTCCGATTATCTCTTCTTTTTTTAGAGATTTTACCTTATCTATGGAAGGAGTGTTCTTGGCAACCTGCACTATTCGTTTTCTCATTTCGGGAATCCCCATCTCCAGTCGATCTAATCGGATAGTTTGTACACTAAAGTTAAATAATTCAGCAAGTTTTTTATCTGACAAAAATGGGTCCTTCGAAATATGTTCTTTTATCTTTCTTTGCCTTTCTAATTTACTTAAATTCTGAATCATTTTCTTGGCCGCCTATTTTATATTTATTAATAGCACCTATTATTAGCTACTACTAATTGTAAGTATTATATATTAGTCGCATCTAAAAATCAAACATATTTATAAAGTATCGAGTATCGAGTATTGCGTTAAAAGAAAGAAGGAAATTAAAAAAGATATAAAAAAAGTGCCACATTTTATTAAATTAACCGTGGCACTTTAATCTATTAGATAATTATAATATTTTATAAATTTCTATAATCTATTTCTTTTTATCTTTTTTATCAGAAGATGAAATAATTTCTTTTCCATTATAATAACCGCATCCAAGGCATGCTCGGTGAGGCAATTTCATCTCATGGCATCTCGGGCATTCCTCTAAATTTACTTCATTCAAATTCCAGTGTGTTCGTCTCTTATCTCTTCTTGATTTGGATGTTTTCCTTTTTGGCATCGGCATAACGCATACCTCCTTATACTATAATATAATTTGATTGTATATCTCAATTCGTTAATTAGTTATTTGGTTAATTGGTTAATAAATTCTTAGTATTAAACTAGCTAACCAGGTAACTAACTAACCAGCTAACTAATTCAATATCTTAATAACTTTAAAAGTATATAATTTCTTATTGAAAAAAGCAAATTATTTTTTAATTCTCTTTATTGTTTCTATTAGCCTTTATTTTGGATAAGTCAGGTCTTTTTGTGCATTCTTTTTCGAAGGATTTTTCTCTCATTAAATTTTTATAATCTTCTTCCTGAAAAGTATATTTAAAGTTAGTATGAATATCATAAGTACCTTCCAGTAGGGCTACCACATCTTCCACAAAGACTAATTCTTCGTCGGTAGGTATAATAAATATCTTTACCGGAGAATCATCGGCAGAGATATCCAGTTCAGCATTCCTGGTTCGGGCTATCTTATTCTTTTCGGGATCATATTTGATTCCTAAGATATCCAATCCTTCTAATACCTTACCACGAATAATATCACTCATCTCTCCTACTCCGGCGGTAAAGACCAGGGCATCTACTCTTCCCAAAGCGGCAGTATAGGCACCGATATATTTTTTCAACCGGTAGGCCTCCATCTCCAGGGCTAATTGGGCTCTTTTGTCTCCCTTGGAAGCAGCTTCAATTACATCTCTTCTATCTACATACTTTCCGGTGATACCCAATATTCCACTCTTCTTATTTAGTATAGTATCCATCTCCTGGGGAGAATAATCTTCATTCTGCATAACATAGAAGTCCAGTGCAGCATCATGGTCTCCGGCTCTGGTACCCATAATGGCTCCTTCTAAAGGGGTAAATCCCATACTGGTATCATAAGAAAGACCATTTTTCACTGCATTTACACTTACTCCATTTCCGATATGGCAACTGATTAAGTTACATTCAAAGGGGTCTTTGCCCAGGAGAACAGCTGCTCTTTTAGCAACATATAATAATGAAGTGCCATGAAAACCATATCTTCTTATCCCGTATTTTTCATACCAATGGTAGGGTACGGCATAATTATAGACATAGTCAGGCATAGTCTGATGCCAGGCGGTATCCATGATGGCCATATGGGGAATATCAGGTAATAATTCCATAGCTGCTTCGATACCCATAATATTAGGGGGATTGTGCAGAGGGGCGAGACCGGCAAGCTCTTTAAATGTTTTTAGGACTTCCCGGTTAATAACAACCGATTTGGAAAATTTTTCACCCCCGTGGACTACTCTGTGTCCAATTGCGGCAATATCGGATAAATCTTTTATAGCCCCGTATTCGGAATGGACAAAGCAGTCTGTAATCAACTTTATTGCTTCTTTATGTGTGGGACAATCGTGCTCTATGGTAACTTTTTCTTTATGATTGACCTCATGGACACAGAAAGAATCTCCTATGGTGACCCGCTCTACTATACCTTTGGCAATTATTTCCTGGTTTTCCCAATTATAAAGTTGATATTTTACTGAGGAACTGCCGCAGTTAAAAGATAAGATGATCATAGTTTTCCCTCCCAATCTTTTGCCTTTATTTAAACTTCGCCGGCTTGTAATACGGTAATAGCTACCACATTAACTATGTCCTCAGCACTGCAGCCGCGAGAAAGGTCATTAACCGGTTTTCTCATACCCTGAGAGATTGGGCCTATGGCTTCAGCCTTAGCTAACCTTTCTATTAATTTATAAGCAATGTTTCCAGAATTTAAATCGGGGAATATCAGGACATTAGCTTTTCCGGCTATTTTACTGTTTGGAGCTTTTCGCTCTCCGATTGAAGGAATTAATGCGGCATCAGCCTGAAGTTCTCCATCAATAAGTAACTCCGGCCTCTTTTCTTTGGCAATTTTAGTAGCCTCGATTACTTTATCAATTAAAGGATGCTTGCCGCTCCCTTTAGTGGAAAAAGATAACATTGCCACTCTTGGTTCAAAGCCAACCAGTGCTTTTCCGGTTGCCGCGCTGGCAATGGCAACATCGGCAAGCTGTTCGGCATTGGGTTCCGGATTTAAAGCACAATCAGCAAAAACTATGATTCCTTTTTCTCCATAAGGACAATCAGGTACCACCATAACAAAAGAACTGGAAACAATATTTATACCAGGAGCTGTTTTTATAGTCTGTAGAGCTGGTCTAAAAACGTCTCCTGTTGCATTAATAGAACCGGCAACCAAACCGTCTGCATCATCATGATAGACCATTAATGCACCAAAATAAAGAGGATTTTCCAATAGTTGATAAGCTTCGTCTGAGCTTACTCCTTTATTTTTACGAAGTTGATAATAAGATTCTGCATATTCTTTCAGTTTTTTAGAATCCTTGGGGTTTATTATTTTTATTTCATTTGGTAATTCTAGCCCCAATTCCCGGGCTTTAGATTTAATACTTTCTTCTCTCCCTAAAAGTATTAAACTGGCAAAACCTTCATTAATGATAGTTTTTGCCGCTTTAATCATCCACGGTTCTTCACCCTCCGGAAGCACAATAATTTTAGGATTTTTCTTGGCTTTTTCTCGAATAAGTTGTGATAATTTCATTTATCTTCTTCTTTTATTAATTTTATTAATTTTATAACTATCATTCTTTAAGAAAATTTAATATAATTATAACATAAAATATTTTTTAAATCGAGGAATCCTATGAAAACCTTAGGAATAATTACTGAATATAATCCTTTTCACAATGGCCATCTTTACCATCTTTCTAAAGCAAAAGAAATAACCGGGGCAGATTATGTGGTAGCAGTCATGAGCGGAAATTTTCTGCAGAGAGGAGAGCCGGCAATTATAAATAAATGGGCCCGAACAAAGATGGCACTAAATGCCGGTGTTGATCTGATAATTGAGCTTCCTTTTGTTTTTTCTACTCAGGATGCAAACGGTTTTGCCTTTGGAGCAGTAAAATTACTTGATTCGCTTCAGATTATAGATTATCTATGTTTTGGCTGTGAAACTGATGATCTTAATATCCTTTACTCTATAAGTAATTTTTTGCATATTGAACCACAGAAATATAAAGAACTGATAGCACATAATAGTAAAAACGGATACGAATTTCCAAGAGCAAGGGCCCAGGCCTTATGTGAATATCATAGGATATTCGGAATAGAGGGTTTAGAAAAAATATCAACTTTAGAGTTAAGTAAATTACTAAAACACCCCAATAATATTTTAGCTTTAGAATACATAAAACATCTATTAAATTTAAAGAGCAAAATCAAACCTATAGCCATAAAAAGAATGGGAGCAAGTTATCATCAAAAAAATATTAAAGGTAAAATTTCCAGTGCTACCTCTATTAGAAATGAAATACTAAATAACTTAAACTCCCCTAAAAGCGACCTTTTTATGCTAAATGATAAAATAAAATCAACCATTCCTCCGTCAGGATTCTCTGTATTAGAGAAAGAATTAAGAGAAGGCAAAGGCCCTATCACCCTCGACTCTTACCGGCAATATATTCTTGCTACCCTGAGAAGGATGCCATTGGAAGATATTTCTCGTATTCAGGGAGTAACCGAGGGATTGGAAAATAGAATAAAGAAAGCATCTTTAAAAGCTTATACCGTTGAGCAATTAATTAATTCAATTAAAACCAGGAGATATACCCGTACTAAAATTCAACGTATAATCCTGCACCTTATGACGAGCCTCTCTAAAAAAGATGTAAAAATATTTAATAGATGCGGGCCCTTGTATGCAAGGATTTTGGGATTCTCCAAGAAAGGGAAAACTCTATTAAGAACCATTAAGAAAAGTTCTTCTACACCATTAATCAGTAAATTATCAAATTATTTAAGGCAAACAATTTCTGAGGAAAATAATCATGTTCGAAATAGATTAATAAAGATGCTTGATTATGACATTCTTGCTACTGATATATATGTTCTTGGTAATAGAAAAGCAGAAGATAGGGTAGCCCGGCTTGATTTTACTCACAAAATAGTGATAAAAAAAGATTAAATTAGTCGTTAGTGAATAGTGAATAGTCGTTAGTAAGGGGATAAGAAAACAGGTATCCAGTATTCAGAATTATTTTAAATTATGATATTATATTCTTTGTTAAGTTATTCTATATTCTTCTGACTCCTGACTA
>JAHIPN010000404.1 GCA_018894595.1 bacterium | reverse complement strand
TTTTTTCTTCAAACCATTAATAGTATACTCTATAAGAACATCTTCATCTTCTATTAAACCTAAATTACAAAACTTAGTAGAAGTATCAATTCCTAAAATTTTCAATTCTGCTTAGCTCCTCTAAAAACTTATTGAATCTATCCCCTTGAGGAATGAAAGAAATTATTCTTTTGTAATGATCTCTAAATTTGATATCAATCTTTAAATGTTCTTTGGGCAAAAGTTGTTCAATCTTCTCAGCCCACTCAATAACTATCAAGCCTTCTCCGTAAAAATATTCCTCGTAACCCAATTCTAAAATTTCTTCTGCATTATTAAGCCTAAACAAATCAAAGTGATAAATTGGAATTTTACCTTGATATTCATTTATAATGGTAAAAGAAGGGCTGGTGACATAATCTTTCACTTTTAATCCCTGAGATATTCCTTGAATAAAACAGGTTTTACCTACACCCAGTTCACCGTAGAAAGCTAATAAATCTCCCGGTTTAGTTAATTTGCTTACCTCTTTCCCTAAATTCTTCGTTTCTTCAGGACTTTTAGTAATAATAGTTAAATTCATTTTAAGCTGTTCACCTTCACTAATTCACCAATTAGTTAATTTATTAATTAGAGTTATTTCTTGGGCGTATACAATACGCCCCTACTTTTTTTCTTTTCTATTTTCTTCACTATATACTATATACTCGATACTAGTTATCCTATACGCTAAACGCTATACGCTATTTTGCTATACGCTATAATAATATTTCACCTAACATACTCTTGATTTTATAAGGTCTTCCATTCTTAATAAATAATTTAGGTACTCGTTTTTTGTCAGGCATATGGACAATTTCGTAATTAATAGTCCCGATTTTTTCTGCGATTTCTTCTACGGTTATTTCTTCCAGTCCCTGTCTTCCCCAAAGCACCACTTCATCACCTATTTCTACTTGTGGAAGGTTAGTAACATCAATCATGGTTTGATCCATACATATCCGTCCAATTACAGGGAAGCGTTTTCCTTTTACTAAAACCTCCCCTTGATTAGAAAGTAGCCGGCTATAACCATCAGCATAACCTACTGGTAAAGACGCAACAACTGTTCTTCTTTGGTTAGTAGTGTAGGTTCGACCATAGCTGATACATTCTCCCGCAGGCAATTCTTTCAAAAAAACTATCCGCGTTTTAAAAGTTTGAGCAGGAATTAGTTTTACAGTCTTCTGCACCTCTCTTGAGGGATAGAGTCCGTATATAGAGATTCCCGGTCTTACCAAATCTAACCACATATGCGGTAAATCAAGAAGGGTAGCACTATTGCCTACATGCTTTATCGGAATTTTTATTTCTTCTTTTTCCAAAACAGTTAAGACTTCCATAAATTTTCTAAATTGTTCTTCAGTATATGTCTTATCTTTCTCGTCAGCAACTGAAAAATGAGTAAAAATACCTTCTATTTCCACATTTTTTAAAGCTCTTATCCTTTTAATAAATCTTAAAATATCATGAGAGAAAATCCCTATTCTTCCCATACCGGTATCTACCTTAAGATGAACTTTAACTACTTTGTCCTCTTTAATCGCTGACTCAGAAAGTTTTTCTATCATTTCGTATTCACATACCGTCGGAGTTATATTATATGATACCAACAATTCTGCTTGTTGCTTCAAGGTTAAACCAAGGATTAAAATAGGAACAGTAATGCCAGCTTTACGGAGGAAAATGCCTTCTTCCAAGCGAGCGACTGCTAATTGGGTAGCTCTATTATTTAAAACTACTGAAGAAACCTCCAAAACATCATGTCCATAGGCGTTCCCCTTAACTACCGCCATTAATTCTTTTTTTTTGCCTATTAATTCTTTAATATTTTTCACATTGTTTGCAATTGCATCAAGATTTACTTCTACCCAAGTAGGACCTAATGAATATTTCATATTTTAATTTTTCCTTCTTCTGTTTCGTATATCGTATTAAGTATAGCGTATAGCGTGAATATTTCAGTATTTATTTATCCTTCACTATTTTTGGTTAACCCTGTACCCACTATTTTTATGATTTTGTAGGGGCACAATGAATTGTGCCCTTTCTGTCTTTATATTATTTCCGTTTACTTTGGGCACGATGCATCGTGCCCCTACCTCTGAATCCTTATTTTCTTCACGCGATACGCAATACTATTTTATTCTTGATTATTCTAAATTCAAAAAGGCCTGAGGTACTTGAGATAAGATATCACTGGCTATCATACCTCTTTCTCCTTTGATATCTCGGGCTAAATCACCAGCCAGGCTATGGATGTAAACCCCGGCTATTGCTGCTGAAAAATTATTGGCCCCCTGAGCTATCAGACTACAAATTATTCCAGTAAGAACATCTCCCGAACCTCCGGTAGCCATTCCCGAATTATCACCAACATTGACATAAGCTTCTCCTTCTTTATTGGCAATAATTGTTCTAGCTCCCTTTAAAACTACTACAATTCCAAATTTTTGAGCAATTTCTCTAGTAAC
>JAHIPN010000403.1 GCA_018894595.1 bacterium | reverse complement strand
GCGTGCGGATAATATCTATTGCTAATCAAAAGGGCGGAGTAGCAAAAACTACTACTACTATAAATTTAGGAGCAAGCTTAGCATCATTGGGGAGAAAAGTGCTATTAATCGATTTAGATCCTCAAGCTCATACTACTTTGGGATTAAGTTTTGAACCGAATAGTTTGTCTAAAACTATATTGAATGTCTTAGAACCTTATCGTTCTAAGAATAAATTGAAATTAGAAGAAATAATATTAAAATTAAAAGTAAATAATGAAAATAATTTGTTTTTAGCTCCTTCTAATATTGACTTTGCCAGCGCAGAATATAGACTTATTAACCAAATAGGTAGAGAAGATTTTTTAAGTGCGAGTATCAGAGAGTGCAAAGTCCCTTTTGATTATATTCTTATTGATTGCCCTCCTTCTTTGGGGATCTTGACTGTAAATGCCTTAAAGGCTTGTGATGAAGTCATTATCCCTGTGCAGCCACATTATTTTGCTCTCAGGGGGATAGAAGAATTTATAGAGACAACTGAGATCGTGCGGAAGAATTTAAACCATTCTTTAAAAATAAATATTTTAATTACCATTGCTGACACGAGAAGCAATTTAGCCAAGGAAGTTATAGCTGAAATAAAACAATATTTTAGTGATAAGTTATTTAAAGCGATAATAAGAAAAAATATAACTTTAGTAGAGGCCAGCAGTCAGGGTACACCGGCTCTACATTATAGCCCCAATTCTCATGGGGCTATCGATTATTATAAATTAGCTCAAGAGGTGATATCTTTTGAAAAAGAAGAGATTAGCGCGGGGATTCAGTAAAATCATAGACTATAAAGAAGAATTGATTAGGGATACATCAGGGGGGATTAATGAAAGGGTTGAAATTCAGAATAAGGAAGAAGATGAATTTTTAGGCCGGCCCATAAGCCCTCCCCAGAAAGATGTAAATAAGTTTGTAAATATTAAAGTGATTGGCATTGGAGGAGGAGGGAATAATGCTATTCGGGAAATGAATCTTCAAGGGATGAGCAATCTTGATCTAATTGCTATAAATACGGATTTACAAGCCCTATCCTTATCTCAAGCTGGACAAAAAATTCAAATTGGTAAATCTCTAACCAATGGTTTAGGAACCGGAGGTAATCCCGAATTAGGCAAGAAAGCAGCCGAAGAGGATAAAGATAAAATTTCTAAAGCCATGGAAAATGCAGATATAATTTTTATTACAGCCGGTATGGGAGGAGGAACAGGAAGTGGAGTTTCCTCAGTTGCGGCAAAGATAGCAAAACAGCATGGAATTTTAACCATAGGTGTAGTAACTAAACCCTTTGCTTTTGAAGGTAAAAAGAGAAAATTACAAGCAGAAGCCGGGATAGAAGAATTAAAAAAGGAAGTAGATGCTTTAATTACAATTTCTAACGACCGTTTATTAAGAATTATTTCTAAAGATACTTCTATGAAAGATGCCTTTGAAATGACTGATAAAGTATTGTGTCAATCTGTTCAGGCTATCGCGGACCTAATTACAATTCCCGGATTAATAAATTTAGATTTAGCCGATGTGAGAACAGTAGCAAAAGATGCTGGCCTATCTTTAGTTGGCATTGGAACAGGTAAAGGGAAAAAGAAAGCAGCTGCTGCAGCAAAAATGGCTATTTCTAGCCCCTTATTAGAGGTATCCATAAAAGGAGCAAAATCATTACTGATTAATGTTACCGGCGGCTTAGATATGAGCTTGTTTGAAGTAAACGAAATAGTTGATATCATATCTAAAGCAGTTGGGCAAGATACAAATATTGTTTTTGGAGCAATTATTAATGAGGAAATGCAGGATGAATTAAGAGTATCTGTCATTGCTACAAAGTGCGAAGAAAATATTGAAGAGGAAGAAAAAAAAGAAGAAGTAAACAAGAAAGAATTATTTAAAGAAAATTATACAGAAAAAGATAATCTGAAGATAGAAGATAAATTTAAAATTAAAGATCAATTGATAGATGATAAAGACTTAGAAATCCCTGCTTTTTTAAGAAAAAAGATGAAAGGGAATACACCGAAAGATTTTCCAAAACCGAAAAAGACCTTATTTTAAAAACTTTTTGTACTTAAAAAATTAAAATCTTAACCAATTAACCAACTAACTAAGTAACTAACTAACCAATTAAGATACACTTGTCTAAAATAAATTTTGGTGCAATTATTCTTATGAAAAAGGCAAAAGGTCGGCAGCTTTCTTTCATTACCTATGAAGCTTCCCAGAAAATTAAAAAAGATGATCCTCTGAAGATTATTTTTGAATCCATAGACTGGAGCTTTATTTATCCTATAATCAAAGATAAATACACCACCGATAGAGAATTAGTTTATGACCCGGTGTCTCTATTTAGAGCCCAACTTTTAATCTGGTTGGGTGAAGCAAAATCAAACCGAAGATTGGCTGAGAGCTTACAATTTGACTCGCGTTTTTGTGTCCTTTGCGGTTTTGATAACTTTCTTAAAACCCCCGCTCATTCTACTTTTTCTTATTTCAGGAAAAGAATTGGAAAAGATATTTACTATAAAATCTTACACCGTCTAATAGCTCAAACAGTTGTTGCAACCGTAATAAATAAAATAAATATAGGTAGTAACATAGTCCATATAATAAAATATTCTAATAATGGCAAAAAGAAAAGTTGCAATTGCAGTGGCAGCAGGTGTAAACATAATAAAAAACAAAAATCTTCTAAAGATAAAAATAATACAAAGTTAATTACTAAAAACTTCGTAGCTCTCGGATTCAAAGCAAAAATGGTAATTAATGCAAGTACCAAACTACCATTAGAGGTCATATTAATTCCAAAAGAATAGAATATATTCTTTTTTTTCTCACATCTTATCTTCCAAATGAAATCCGCCCTACATATTATTTATGATTTTTTAGTTATAATCTATGTTATTCTTTGGAATATTTTAATAAGGAATTATGGAATTATAGCCCATTTTCTAGTAGGTAGAGATCGAAATATTAATTTATATAGAATTATTAAAAAAATTCTAGGAAAAATTTGACAACTTTTATAAAATGTGATATTTTAAGTTAATCGATTACGTAATCGATTACCTTAAAATATCACACATACAACATTACATAACGGAGTTATTTGTATATATGAAAATTACCATGAAAAATGTGGCCCAAAAAGCAGGGGTATCAACGGCAACAGTTTCTCACGTGATCAACGAAACTCGGTTTGTTAAAAAAGAAACCAAAATGAGAGTTTTAGAAGTTATGAAAAAATTAGATTATTACCCAAATTCTGCTGCTCAGAGTTTGCGTAGCCAAAAAACCAAGGTAATAGGCTTAATAGTGCCCGATATTTCTAATTTCTTTTTTACAGCCGTGGTTAGAGGAATAGAAAATACATTAAAAAAATACGGATATAATCTTATACTCGCTGATTCTGATGAAAATTTAGAAATCGAAAAAGAGCAAATAAGAGTCTTCAATGCCAAATTAGTAGACGGCTTAATTGTAGCCCCTGCATCTGGCGATCATACTTTTTTAAAGAAGTTATTAAGTAGAAATAGCCCGGTAGTATTTATTGATCGCAAGCCGCAAGGTTATTGCCCAGGCGATTGTGTATTAGTTGATAATGTTAAAGGTGCATACAAGGCAGTTAGTATGTTAATTAAAAAGGGGCATTCAAGAATAGGGGCTATTACTGGAGTGCCAGGATTAACTACTAGCGAAGAAAGACTTGAAGGATATAAAAGAGCATTAGTGGATTATGGGATAAAAGTTGATCAAGATTTAATAAAAATAGGTGATAACAGATATGATAGTGGTTATAAATTAACGAAAGAATTATTACTTAATTCAAATATAACTGCTCTATTTGTTGTCAATAATTTAATGACTATCGGTGCTATAAAATTTTTAAAAGAAAAACAGATAAAAGTACCAGATGAATTAGCAATTATAGGATTTGATGATTATAAATGGGCTTCAATTACAAACCCTCCATTATCTGTGGTTAAACAACCAAGTCGTACAATAGGAGAAAAAGCTTCTGAACTATTAATTAGAAGAATAAAAAAAGAAGAAACCGGAGATTATAAGGAATACCGTTTACCTACAGAGCTTGTTATTAGAGATTCGTTTTAATTAAAGTAGCAAAGTTTCGAATAAATAAGGAGGGGTAAAAAAAGGGGGTATGTGTTATATATATAAAATTATATTAATTTGTGATAGAAGATATAATCTATATATCTAAATAAAAAAATGTTGTATATTAAGCAATTGTGTAAAAGATTAAATTTGTCCTAACCAGCATAGAAGATGTTTGACAAAGAATAAAAAATAAGTAAGATATAATCAAGTAATTTTCATTTTATAAAAAAAAGGAGGTAAATAAAATGAAAAAACAAAAATTGATACTGACGATACTTTTGATCGCAATTCTTATCTCAGCTGTGGCTTCACTTGCAGGGGCGCAGGCAAAAAAACTCTACATACCTTTAATTTCAAAGGGATTCCAACACCAATTCTGGCTGGCAGTTAAGGCCGGGGCTGAAAAAGCTGCC
This sequence comes from bacterium, assembly GCA_018894595.1. The sequence goes on along the minus strand of JAHIPN010000403.1, from coordinate 196 downwards.
GTAGACTTTGATGTGACCATCACCTTTGAAGGACCCGAGAACGAATCCCAGGTTGATAAGCAGATGGATATGCTGCAAGTCGCTATTGACAAGAATCCTGACGCGATTTGCTTTGCCGCCGTTGACTCAAAAGCTGCCATCCCCCTGCTTGAGCAGGCAAAGGCAAAGGGTATCCCCATAATCGGTTTTGACTCCG
>JAHIPN010000402.1 GCA_018894595.1 bacterium | reverse complement strand
CGGTGGCTGCCTATTATGCGCGAACCGGGTAGTGGATATTTTTCTACTCATGCCATAAACATGGTCAATGCCCTTCATCAAGGTCTTAAAATTATATTGGAAGAGGGTTTGGAAGAAAGGTTTAGAAGACATAGAAGATTTGCCCTCGCTTTTCAAGCAGGATTAGAAAAAATAGGATTTAAAATACTTCCTCCGAAAGAAATAAGGGCTAATACTGTATCAACTGTGTTATATCCTTCTGGAATTGAGGATTTATCCTTCAGAGAAAAACTGTATGAGAACGGCGTTTTAGTATCTGCAGGCAAAGGTGTATTAGCGGGCAAGCTATTCCGTATAGGGCATATGGGCAACATAAGCGAAAATGAAGTGGTTGCAACAATGAGTATTATCGAAAAAACTCTATCTGAATTTAATTACGATTTTGAACTGGGTTCAGGAATAGGAGCTGCCGAGAAAGTTTTGTTCGCTAAAGAATAGAATATTTAGAAATGGGTGACGGTTTGGGAAGAAAAATATTTTTTTGGATGCTGTTGATTATTTATTCTGTTGTGATTTTTATTTTTTCTTCCCGACCGGAAGTTGGAGTAGAGCAGCTTTTTTATGGGCAAGATAAAGTTATGCATTTTTTTACTTATGGTATCCAGGCCTTTCTTTGTCTGGCAGCTTTAAGCGACAAAATATTACTCTTAAAATTATTTCACTATTTTTTAGCTTTAATTTTTTCTGTTTCTTATGGAATATTTAACGAAATTTACCAATATTTTATCCCGGAAAGAGAATTTTCTCTGGGAGATATTCTGGCCAATAGCTTGGGGATAATTACTTTTCTTATTCTGGTTTATATTTTCCAAAATAAAAAACGAAAGAAAATATTCTAATTTAATGGTATAGTTACTACTCAAAAAAGTAAAGAAAATGGTAATGTAGGGACACGATGTATCGTGCCCACAGGAGAAATTAAGTAATAATATGGCGAGGGCACAATTTATTGTGCATTATAAATAAAAACGATAAATTTATATTTCCGTATTGATTAACGGTTAACTGGTCAACTAATTTAATCGGTGAATCGGTCGATTGGTAAATTGTTAGATTTTGTATCTGTATTTAATACTAACTAATTTCTAATTTAATAAATAAAAAAAGGAGAAAAAAATTGAAATTATTAAAGAAATTGTGTGAAACACCGGGAATTTCTGGTTATGAGGAGAGGATACAAAAAATTATTAAGGAAGAATTGGAAAAAGTAACTGATGAGGTAAAAATAGATAAATTAGGAAATGTTATTGGTATAAAGAAAGCTAAAAAATTATCAGGTAAGCCTACTCCTAAAAAAGTGATGATTGCGGCACATATGGACGAGATTGGCTTTATGGTCAGTTTTATTGACAAAGAAGGCTTTATAAGGTTTGTTCCGGTTGGGGGTTTTGACCCTAAAACTCTAATAGCCCAAAGAGTAGTGGTTCATGGAATGAAAGATATCGGCGGAGTAATAGGCACTAAGCCCATTCATATTTTAAGCGAGGAAGAGAGAAAAAAGTTACCCAAAATTAAAGATCTTTTTATTGATGTAGGCCTGAAAAAAGATAAAGTTTCTAAAATAGTAAAACCTGGAGATTTTGTTACATTAGATAGGAATTTTTTAGAATTAAATAATAAAATAATAACCGCTAAGGCACTTGATGACAGAGCTGGAGTATATGTTATGATTGAGGCATTAAAAAGAATCAAAGATTGTTATGTTGACATATATGCTGTGGCAACTGTTCAGGAAGAGGTAGGACTTAGAGGGGCAACTGTTTCTTCGTTTTCCGTTGAGCCTGATGTGGGCATTGCCCTTGATGTTACTATTGCCTCAGATATTCCGGGAACTAAAGAAGAAGAAAGGGCTACTGCTTTAGGGGAAGGGACAGCCATATCTTTAATGGATTCTCATACTATTTCTAATAAAAAATTAGTTGATTTTTTAAGAAAAATAGCGGAAGAAAACAAAATTAAATACCAAACTGATATATTACTGGGAGGGGGTACTGATGCCGGGGCTATACAAAGGAGCAAATCCGGAGTACCTGCCTGTACTGTTTCCATTCCTACCAGATATATTCATTCGGTAGTAGAGATGTGCCATAAAGAAGATATTGAAAATTCTATCAAATTAATATGTAAATTTTTAGAAAATGCCCATAAGGGAGAATTTTGATTTAGTGAATAGTGAATAGTCGTTAGTGAATAGTGAAAAAGAAAGAAGCCAGGAGCCAGAATTCAGGAGTCAGAAGATTATTAGCGGATGGTGGTTAGGAGGTAGGGGTTCGATTCATCGAACCCGTTTCGGGTCGGATAAATCCGATCCCTACATCAAATACCATATAAAAAAGTTTTGAGTTTTGAATTATGATTTTTTAATTTTCGCTTTAAGTTTTTAATTTAATAGAGTAGAGGCACGGCGTTGCCGTGTCTTCTAAACCAACACGGCGCGCCGTGTTGCTACTAACTGGGCAACTAAATTTAATTGGTAAATTGATTAATTGGAGAATTAATTTGTAAATAGAAAAATTATTTAAAAATAATTAGGCAAAGATGCAAAAAAGGGATATTCTATTAAAAATTTATAACAGTTTATATAATTATTTTGGACCATTGAAGTGGTGGCCGGGAGATACTCCCTTTGAGATAATGGTGGGTGCGATTCTTACTCAAAATACATCCTGGAGTAATGTGGAAAAAGCCATCAATAATTTAAAAAGAGAAAATTGGTTGGAACCTCGGAAACTTTATCGTATAAACCAGGAAAAATTAGCCCAATTGATAAAACCTTCGGGTTATTATAATATTAAAGCACGAAGAGTAAAAAATTTTGTGAATATATTTCTAAATGACTTTGAAGGTTCTGCTGAAAAAATGTTTTCGGGTGATGGTAGAGAGTTAAGAAAAAAATTATTGAAGGTAAATGGAATTGGGCCTGAAACAGCAGATAGCATATTATTGTATGCCGGAAAGAAACCATTTTTTGTAGTGGATGCTTATACAAAAAGAATATTTTCCCGTCATAAATTAATTTCGAAAGATTCTACATATTATCAAATACAGGAATTTTTCGATAATAATTTAAACCGGGATGTAAAATTATTTAACGAATTTCACGCTCAGATTGTTATGCTCGGCAAAACTATATGTACCAGCAAGAATCCAGATTGTGCTAAATGTCCGATTGCTTTCTTAATTAGTTAATAGTGAATAGTCGTTAGCGGATAGTAAAGAAAAGAGAAGTCAGGAGCCAGAATTCAGAAGTCAGAATGTTATTCGCGGATGGTGCTTAAGAGGTAGGGGTTCGATTCATCGAACCCGCAAGAAAAGTTGCCTAAATAACCTGGGTCGGATAAATCCGACCCCTACGCCAAATACTGTTTGAATAAGTTTTGAATTTAATAGAGTAGAGACACGATGCATCGTGTCTATTTAATTCAACACGGCACGCCGTGTTGCTACATTAACTGGATAACTGATGCTAACTGACAAACTAATAATAAATCTAAAATATAGAATAATTTCAAGATAAAGGAGGGAAAATATGTTAGAAATTGTCAAAACCGAGGGGAAATTACTTAATGATTATATCGATATTATAGGAAAGGAAGAAATTGAAAGCATTAAGAAACTGGCTTTACCTCTAAAAGGGAAAAAGATAGTTCATATAAATGCTACCTCATTTGGAGGGGGAGTAGCAGAGATTTTATCTGCTTTAGTTCCTTTAATGCAAGATGTAGGTATAGATGCTGAATGGCAGGTAATACAAGGTTCAGACGATTTTTTTAATGTAACCAAGAGTATACACAATGGCTTGCAGGGGATGGATGTCCCGTTTACTAAAGAGATGAAAGAAATATTTTTAAAAAATAATCAACTAAATGAGAAATTGTTCGAAGGTGAATATGATTTTGTAGTAATCCACGACCCTCAGCCAGTGGCAATAGTAAATTATCGACAAGAAAAAAAGGGAAAATGGATTTGGCGGTTTCATATTGACCCTACAAGTGCTCAGGAAAAAATATGGCAATTTATCAGACCATTTATAGAAAAACATGATGCTGCTATATTTACTTTAAAAGAGTATGTAAAAGATGACCTTAAATTAAAAAATATTG
>JAHIPN010000401.1 GCA_018894595.1 bacterium | reverse complement strand
TCAGGCCGATACCCTTTACTCCATTCCCCGGACCTTCGGAAATATAGAGATTAATCTCTGCTACCAAACGAGTATTAATCTTACCGATTAAAACCATTTCAGTTATCTCCATCGTCTCTTCATCGGTTACTCTTAACCCGTTAAGAAATTGGGGAATCATGTTCCTCTTTTCCATTTCTACAGAGATCTCCGGTCCTCCGCCATGAACAATTACCGGTTTCATCCCCACATATTTTAATAAAATAATATCTTTTACAATCTGTTTTTCTAAGCCTTTATCCTTCATGGTGCTACCGCCGTATTTTATTACTACAATCTTATTCCAGAATTTTTTAATATAAGGGAGAGCTTCCAAAAGAATTTCCCCATGGTTATCTAAGTCTTTTTTCATCATTTATCACCTACTAACTAATTGTACTTAGTATTTATTTTTACATAATCATAAGTCAGGTCACATCCCCAGGCAGTAGCATTTACCTTTCCCATCTTAAGGTCAATTATAATTTTAACTTCATCAGAAGATTCTAAATATTCGTGCAATTTTTGTCTTGAAAACTCCAAAGGTTGGCCATTCTCAACTATCTTTTCTTTTAAATAAAGATCAACTTTATCTGGCATAAACTCTGCCCCGGAGTATCCCGCTGCTGCTAAAATTCTCCCCCAATTAGGGTCTTTCCCAAAAATTGCGGTCTTTACCAAGGGGGAATTAATGATTGCTTGAGCAACTTTCCTGGCCTCCCCGAAAGATACGGCATTTTGAACTTCTACTTCAATCATCTTGCTAGCTCCCTCTCCATCTTTGGCAATACATTTGGCTAAATATTGGGCAACATGTTGTAAGGCACTTAAAAATCTATAATAATCAACATCCTTTTTATCGATTAATTTATTTCCTGCTAAGCCATTGGCCATAAGTAATACCATATCATTCGTGCTCATATCACCATCTACGCTAATCATATTGAAGGATTTTCCCACTGCCTGCTTAAGGGCTTCCTGGAGCAATTCTCCCTTAATGGAAATATCGCTGGTAATAAATCCCAACATAGTGGCCATATTAGGATGAATCATCCCTGAACCTTTAGCCATCCCTCCGATTCTCACTTCCTGCTCACCTAATTTAAAACAGAGGGCTATCTCTTTCTTTTGAGTATCAGTAGTTAATATTGCTTCTGCTGCCTCGGCTCCTCCGGCATAATCCAAACAGGAAATAACCTTTACCACTCCAGCCTTTATCTTATCTAAAGGGAGAAATTCTCCAATCTTACCGGTCGAGGTCACTGCCACATATTCTTTTTTAATCTTCAAACCCTGAGAAACATAGTCGGCCATCTCCCAGGCATCTCTTAAGCCTTTCTCTCCGGTACAGGCATTGGCTATTCCGCTATTAATTAACACCGCTTGCAACTTACCTCCCGATAGAGATAAATTTTTCTCGGTAACCACCAGTGGAGCAGCCTTAAATTTATTGGTAGTGAATGTCCCCCAGGCCTCAGCTACTTTTTCCGAATAAATTAAGGCTAAATCTTTTTTATTGAACCTTATCCCGCATTTTACTCCAGCTGCTTTTATCCCTTTAGGATAAGTTATTCCTCCTTTAACAACCTGAAAATCTTCTTTATCTAAAACATTTTTCATCATTTTTAACTCCTTTCACCTTGAGTTTATACCAGCCCACAGGTCTCAGGGAAACCAGACATAATATTCATATTCTGCACTGCTTGCCCCGCTGCCCCTTTAAGTAAATTATCAATCACCGAAATTACTTTAATCTTCCCTACTCTTTTATCTATAGCAAATCCAATATCACAATAATTTGTTCCTGTTACAAATTTTATCTCCGGAAAATTGGGGGGGTTAAAGATCCGCACAAAAGGTGCTTTTTGATAATATTTTTGATAAATCTCCAAAACCTCCTCTTCTTTTTTAGAACCTCTTAAATCTAAATAACAGGTAGATAAAATGCCTCTATTAATGGGAAGAAGATGGGGAGTAAAAGAGACTTTTATCTCTGTTTCTTGCTGCTTCTGCTTATGGTTATTTTCATTAAAATATATAGAAGATAGCTCCTGCTCGATCTCCGGGATATGATTATGCCTGATAATATTATAAGCTTTAAAATTTTCATTACACTCTGCAAATTGAAGATCTGAAGACAGCTTCCTTCCCGCTCCACTGGTACCGGATTTAGAATCAATAATAATCCCCACTAATTCTACAAAGTGATGTTTTAATAAAGGGGCGATCCCTAAAATTACGCTGGTTGGATAACAGCCAGGGTTAGCTACCAATGAGGCATCTTTTATTTTATTCAGGTAGATTTCCGGAAGACCGTAAACTGCTTCAAGTAACAGTTCCTTACTTATTTGATTGGGCTCTTTCTTGTACCATTCCTGATATACCGCAGAATCCTTTATACGGTAATCTGCACTTAAATCAACTACTTTAACACCTTTCTTTAATAATTCAGGAACCACATCCATAGAGACCGTATGGGGAAGAGCAGTAAATACCAGATCCGAATCTTGAGATACTACATCCAAATTAAAATTTATAAGTTTTTTATCTAATTTATTCAGGAATTCAGGAAATATTTCCGCTATATTTTTTCCTGCATAACTGGAAGAAATCAGATGAACCAATTCTACCCTTTGATGATTCATCAATATTTTTACTAATTCTTTTCCCGCATATCCGGTTGTACCAATTATGCTTACTTTTAATTTTTTCATTTTTATTCACCCCATTTGTTTAGAAAATAAAAAATCTCGTCCCTGATAATCTTTTTATCGATTATCATAAGGGACGAGATTGATAAAATTTCCCGTGGTGCCACCCGGGTTGAGTAAATAATAATCTCCCTCTTAAAACAAAAAATCCCGTCCCTGATAATTTTCATTATCAAAAAAGGACGAGATGAAATCTCGCGGTACCACCTGGGATTGGATAAATTATTTACCCCACTCATTAGAAGTTTTTAAAGGTAACCAACCTATTATTATTG
>JAHIPN010000400.1 GCA_018894595.1 bacterium | reverse complement strand
GATTCGTGCTATTCTTGGCATATATAGATTATAGGTCTTCGCAGAAGTGATGTCAATGAAAATAGGTGTCTGTCCCTATTATATCAAGGGCAAATAAAATAATGCCGGGGATAAAAATATTAGATCTTATTTTTAATGGGGTAAAAATTATCAGAAATAAACAAACAAGAGCTAATAATTTTCCTATCACATAAATAACTTTTTGCGTTTTGCTCCAGCCGGACCTATTATAATCATAAAGCCTTGCTACCACATCCTTGGGAAATACCAGAAGCAAAATACCGAATATCGAATATATTAAACATAATAGAATCCATCCATTAAGCCATCCTATTTTAAGTGTAGGTATTAATTCCATTTTTTCATTCCTTATTTAAATCTCACCCCTTAAAGATTTTATATTTTCAAAGGTGAGGTTCGAAATTTCATTTCATGTTCTCGGGAGTCTGTGTTAAGGGTTACTACAAACATGGTTACAAAGTCAATGAACAACTCTTTGATGTTCATTTTTTTACCTCTTTTTTAGGGATTTAGCGAAACACAGCAAACACGCTGTTAGGCGAAGCCACAACCTCTTCTAAAAACTCTCTTTTGTGAACATGAGCCTTAATAGCGTGATCTAAATCCTCCATCTCAAACAATTTGACAGCTAGTTTCATTTTCGAAATCACGTCCACATCGAAAGGGCAACGCTCCATACAGACACCGCACTCGACACATTCGGAAGCTTTCGCTCTAAGACCTTTAAACTGAGACCTGCTTGTACGAATTCGACCAGGATAATAAAAATTAATCTTTTTTCGGAGAGTTTTATAATCACATTTGAAATCATCAGATATATTATACATTGCCTTATTAACCATTTGAATGGTTCGACCAATATCAATACCAACTGGACAAGGGAGACAATGGTTACAGTACACACAATTCCCTTTCAAATCTTGCTGGAACTCAGTGATGATAGTATTAAAGTCTTTTTCCTCGTCGTTTGCTGCCAAAAAATGGAGTGCTGCTCTTAACTGTTTAGCATTCTTTACTCCTGGGACAGTTGTAGTAACACCAGGTTGTGTAAGAACATAATTGATACATTTAACCGGGGATATGGAGTTGGAGTTCTCCTGCTGGAAAAGCCTTCCTCCAGCAAAAGGTTTCATAGCTACCAAACCTACATTCTGGCTGACACAAGTCTGGAAAACTTCTTTTCTGCCGGGAATAAAATCCCATGCTAAGTTAATCGGAAACATGAGAACGTCGATGTGATTACCTTTTATAAATCTCATTACGGCTGGGGCATTGTGTCCACTGATCCCGATAAAACGAGCTTTTCCTTCCTGTTGGAAACGGCGTGCGAGTTCCATCGATCCCCCAGGTCTCATTATTCGGTCATAAGACTCCACTGTGTTTACCATTTGTATCATAAGAATATCTATATAATCGGTATGTAATCGAGAAAGCAAATCAAGAAAAAGCATTCTATTTTCTTTTACATCACGTGTCAAATGGTATTGACCATTAGTCTCTGCACATCCTAAATGTCCTGCGATGATTATTTTATCTCTATATCCCTTAAATGAAGCACCAAAATTATCCCGATATTCTGGAAAGGCAAAAGTCAAATCAAAATAATTAATTCCTTTTTCAATCGCCTCATGAACAACCGAAACTACAGTCTTCCTTGATTTTCTGTTTAAGTATTCTGTCCCTAATCCAATTATACTTACATTAAGGTTAGTCTTCCCCAATTTACGATACTTCATTTTTTCTCATTTTCCTTTCTTCATTATTTTTCTCTTTCGATAGATAATCTTACTTTTCAGGCCATGGTTTCGCCAAACTTCTCCAGAGTTTGTGAAGTTCGACGAAGGCGGATTTGGGCAAAAGTGCTTGAGCCACAAACTCTATGTTAGGTGATAAATCCTGAGCATTCTATTGATATAGATCTTCATTTCAAAGCTTTGTTTACTCTATTTCGAATATCAGCGCACATTTGGCAAATAGTGTAATATCCTTCTGGAGCAGGCTCAACACCTTTTGCCCTTGCCCAATTGACTAATCCTTCCATACCATTTTCAATGATTGCTTTCATTTCTGGTATCATAAAAGGATCGTAATTTTCTATAAGATGGATAATATCTGTTTCAAAGGCACTTCCAATATGCAAATCATTGCAAACAGCAATTTCCCCATCAGGTTCAACACATATACATTTGACAGAGTCAAGTGGGTCTGTATAGAGCATATCGCCACATTTGCCTGCAGGAATTTTCTCTTTTGGAGGTAAAAATTCTTTCAGATTGATAAGAGCTAATCCATCTGCTTCCATTATATTCCCTTCCGATTTTCTTACGGGCAGGTCTTCAAGTTCTTTTAAAATAGACTTAGTCCGTTGGTTATATTGGTTATGGTCATCTTCAGAAACTACCCAGCAAGGATTCCATGTTATATTCTCAATACCTACTTGTAAACATGACTCAACAGACCTTCTGACGATATCAAGGGGAATATGTTCCTGATGGAAAGCATCAACAGAAACATAAATCTCATTCACCCCAGATTCTGCCAAATTCTTTGCTATCTCTTTAATCTTTTTTGCATCTTTTGACCAATAACCATTTGTAATTATTTCTCTGGAAGGAATTCCTACATTCATAGCTTCTTTATGAATGGCACATACAATTTCAGGAAATAATAGAGGTTCCCCACCAAAAGTCATAATTGATTCAGGACTATATTTCTCGCCAACTTTCTTAGCAATCTTTACAGCAAGTGATTTATCAATGTGTTTAGAGAATGACTCTTTATTTTGAATAGAATAGCAGTGCTTGCATTTTGCATTACATAGATATGTAACAGCAAATTCTATTCGGTTCACAGTTAAATATCTACTCATACTATTTCTCCTTTCACGCTTCTTACAAGTAAGTTCAGGATTTTTCATATAACGTTTTGGGATTCCCGAAGTCAAATTTAAATCTTACTTTAATATCTTTTTTGATTCTGGGAATCCCATGTTAGGCATGGTATATTCTTGCTAAATCCGAATCCCTCAAAACAAGTTTTGACTTTGTTGCTATCTCAACAGGAAATCTATATCTTAGGATTATCTCAAGTAATCTTCGTGTTAGTTCCAATTTTTCTTCAATTGGCATGTAAGGTTCTGTAGAGGAGGATAAAGCGATAATTCCATATTCTCCTTTCTTTGCTCTTCTTGAAAGTTGTTTTTCCAGAAGTTCTGGAGCATTTACTTTTACCCTCACACCAATTGTTCTCATAATAAACTCTCACTAATACGTTTTTTTAACTGAGCAAAAGCCCGCGATCTTAATTTTAATTGTTTTTCTCTATTTCTAGCATCCTTTTCTGATTTATAAGCTTCATAATAGATTAACTCAAACGGTCTTCTTGATTTGGTAGAGATTACCATTCACGAATAATATCGTCTTCTTTCTTTTTGCTGATTTCTACCAAGGCAGTAGCTGCATCTTCGCGTTTTTTCCAATCTTTATGGGAAGCAAGTTTCCTGATTCCAGGGAGAGCATCACTTAGAGAATGGATACCTTGTTCAATTATCCCTCTTACATCATCTATCATTGTT
>JAHIPN010000399.1 GCA_018894595.1 bacterium | reverse complement strand
TATTTTCATACTCTTTTACGCCCTCCGGAGGTTGAGTATAGTGCAATTAAAGAAATAGGAGATATGGCTAAATTATTAGATATGCCGATTTATATCGCTCACTTATCTTCAAAAAAGGGCTATAGAGCCTTAAAAGAGATTAAGGAAAATGGCGGGAAAATATTCGCTGAAACTACACCTCATTATTTATTATTGACTGATGATTTGCTGAAAAAAGAGGATGCCCAAAAATATTTTATGACTCCTCCTCTAAGAGAGAAGGAGGATAATATTGCTTTGTGGAGGGCAATAGAGAATAACGATATAGGTGTAATAGATACCGACCACTGTTCTTATACTGTAAAACAGAAATTATCTTCTTCAAATTGTTTAAATATTTTAGCTGGTATTCCTGGTTCAGAGACATTATTAGCGTTAGTCTATAGTTACGGGGTAGGAAGAGGTTATTTTGATGTAAAGAATATGGTAAATTTATTATCTACTAATCCAGCTAAAATATTTGGACTTTATCCGGAAAAAGGTAGTTTAGAAGTAGGAACTGATGCTGATTTAGTTATTTTTGATCCAAAAAAGGAGATTATTATTTCTAATTCTCAACAACACACGGCTGCTGGTTATACGCCATTTGATGGCTTTAAGGTAAAAGGATATCCAACGACAACTATTTTAAGAGGGAGAATTATTGTAGATGATGGTAGATTTTACGGCGAAAAAGGGCAGGGTAAATTTTTAAAAAGGAAACCATCAAGCTTATATTAGGAGGTGCTAATCTATGTATAAAGTGGTAAACAAGGAAGTAAAAAGAATAGATGCTTATGAAAAAGTTACAGGCAAAGCGAAATATGGCGCAGACTTAAATTGCATGCATCAACTGTATTCAAAAACAGTATATAGCAGCTATCCTCATGCAAAAATATTGAAAATAGATACCATAGAAGCAGAAAGATTGAAGGGAGTAGCAGCAGTTATTACTGCAAAGGATATACCGGGAAACAATGTTATGTTTGGCAAATTTCCGGTATTGGCGAGAGATGAAGTTAAATATATTGGTGATGGAGTTGCGGCAGTTGCGGCAGAAAGTCCGGAAATTGCTGAAAAGGCAGTTAAATTGGTAAAGGTTGAATACCAGAAATTACCAGCTGTTTTTGACATTGAGCAGGCCATTGCTGAGAATGCTGAAAGGGTGCACTCGGAAATAGAGAATAATTTGGTAGAACACTCTCACCATCTTTTACGGTCAGGTGATGTGGAAAAGGGCTTTAAACAAGCAGAAATTATTTTGGAAAGAACTTATCAGACTCAATTTGTAGATCAATCCTATATCGAGCCAGAAGCTGTTATTGCAATACCTGATCCATATAAAATGGGTGTTGAAATTCACGGTTCTATTCAGAACCCTTATTCAATAAGGGCAAATATTGCAACTGTTTTGGGTTTGAAAATTAATCAAGTGAAAGTAGTTCAAAGTACTATTGGTGGTAGTTTTGGGGGGAAAGATGAATCGGTTATGTTAATGGCCGCCCGCAGTGCTGTTATTGCTATAAAAACTGGCCGCTCGGTAAAAATGGTTTTAACTCGAGAAGAAAGCTTTTTAGAAAGTTCAAAACGCCATCCCTTTAAAGCTGATTACAAAGTGGGGGCAAAAAAAGATGGAACTATTGTTGCTATTGAAGATAAGGTTTATGCACAAGGTGGTGCATATAATAATAAAGCGATGTTTGTTGATTGGAGAGCCTCAATTCATGCTGCGGGACCATATGCTATCCCAAATATAAAAACAGATATCTATGGTATCTATACCAATACCATTTATAGTGGGGCATACAGAGGATTTTCCGCCCCACAAATAGTATTCGCTAATGAATCTTTGATTGATGAATTAGCAGAAGAGTTAAACATGTCTCCTCAAGAGATAAGATTAAAGAATTGTTTAAAACCGGGAGATGAAATGGGAACAGGGCAAATTTTAGTTCCCGGTAAAATTCCCGCTCCCTTAGAAAAGATGATCAAAGACGTTTGTGAAAAAACAGATTTTGAATCTAAAAGAAAAAAATATATTGAAAAAAGAGAAAGTTCCAATCCTATTAAGAAAGGTGTTGGCTTATCTTGTACTTTTAGAGGGGCAGGATTAGGTAGAGAAGGTATTGATACCGCAAGCGCTACAGTCACTATTGATATAGATGGAAGTATTCTTACCCAAAGTGGATTAGTAGAAATGGGGCAAGGAATGAGAACTG
>JAHIPN010000398.1 GCA_018894595.1 bacterium | reverse complement strand
CAAGGGGCAGAATTGGTGAAAGAGTGATAAAACTAAAAACATAAAGTGAAAAACGGAAAACCATAATTCAAAATTTAAAACTTTTTAATAAAGGATTCTATTAATGTAGGGGGCGGATTTATCCGCCCCGTATTTGTTTGCATAATAAACGTTTCTCGTTATATACTAAGATACGATATACTAATTAGGAAAGGGGATAACTAATGGTTAATAAAAAAAGATTGATAGAAAGTTTTATGGAATTAGTTAAGATAGACAGTGTATCCAGAGATGAGAAGGAAGTTGCGGATTTTTTAGTAAAAAAACTAAAAGATTTAGGATTAAAAGTTATAGTAGATCAAGCTGGCGAGAAGGTAAAATCTAATAGCGGTAATATAATAGCTCGTTTAAAGGGAAATATTAAAAAAGCTACTCCTATCATGTTTTCTGCTCATATGGATACAGTTGTCCCGGGGAAAAAGATTAATCCGCTTTTGAAGGGAGAAAAAATAATAAGTAGTGGAAAAACAATTTTAGGAGCAGACGACAAAGCAGCAATTGCCGCTTTATTAGAGGTACTGCATATCATTAAAGAGAATAATATTTCCTGTGGTGATATAGAGATTGTATTTTCCATTTGTGAGGAAATAGGTTTAAAAGGCGCAAAGAATTTAGATATTTCCAGTTTAAATGCCCGGATGGCTTTTGTTTTAGATGCCGGAGGCCAGGTAGGAAAAATTATTACTATAGCCCCTTCTCAAAATTCTCTGGAAATTACTATTTACGGAAAATCCGCTCATGCTGGTTCGAATCCCGAAGAGGGGATTAATGCTATTCAGGTAGCCGGATTTGCTCTTTCCCGGATGAAGTTAGGTAGAATAGATGAAGAAACCACGGCTAATATTGGGGTTATTTCCGGTGGCAAAGCTACAAATATTGTCCCCGATAAGGTAACATTAAAAGGAGAAGTTAGAAGTAGAAACGAAGAAAAATTGGAAAAACATACTGAGCAATTGGTAAAAATAACCGAAGATACTGTTCGGGAATTTAAAGCAAAAGCAGAGGTAAAGATTAATAAGGAGTATCATTGCTACAATTTGTCTCCCGATGACCAGGTAGTCAAGATAGCAATAAAAGCGATAAAAGATATAGGATTGCAACCAGAATTATGTCCCAGTGGTGGGGGAAGCGATGCCAATATATTTAATAAGAAAGGTTTCCCCTCAGTTGTTTTATCTGTAGGGATGGAGAAGGTTCATACAGTTGATGAATATATTCTTGTTAAAAATTTAAAAAATACAGCAGAATATGTTTTATCTATTATAAATACTGTAACCTCAGGAGAAAACTTAAATGAATGAAGAAGATTCCTTAGAAGAGAAAAATTTATCTTCTATCTATATTTATAAGGGAAAAATTATTAACCTTCGTCAGGATAAAGTAAAACTTCCTGATGGCAGGGAGACTATTAGAGAAATAGTTGAACATCCCGGGGCAGTAGTTATTTTAGCTTTGACTGATGATAATAAGATAGTAATGATCAAACAGTTCAGAAAACCGGCAAATGAGGTTTTATGGGAATTGCCGGCAGGAACGGTGGAAACAGGAGAAGATTTGGTTAATTGTGCCCGGAGAGAATTGGAAGAAGAGACCGGTTATTATCCCCGAAAGATTAAAAAGCTTATAACTTTTTTCTCTACCCCCGGTTTTTGCAATGAAAAACTCACCCTCTTTTTAGCAGAAGATTTAGAGAAAAAAAATAAAAATGAAGATGTTGATGAATTTATTAAAGTTGAACTAATTAAACCAAATGAAGCCCTAAAATTGGTAGAAGAAAATATTATTAAAGATGCCAAGACGATTATTGGAATACTGTACTTAGTATCGAGTAAAAACAGTATCGAGGATTGAGTATATAGTATCGAGTCAAGAGAGAAAAGAAAGATTCAAGATAGTATTATATATAGTGAAGAAAGAAGAAGACAGAAGTAGGTGCGTATTGCATACGTCCTCAAAAACTCTATACTACTAACAAGAGGTTATAATTAAAATATGAAGAAATATTTTATGGATTTTCATGTGCATATTGGCAGAAGCAACAGTGGAGCTCCGATAAAAATAACTGCTTCCAGAGATTTAACTTTTGCCAACATTGCCCGGGAATGTAAATACAGAAAAGGGATTGATATTGTAGGTATCGTTGATTGCGCTTCACCTGAAGTAATTGATGATATTTCCCAGTTAATTAACAGCGGAGAAATGAAACCT
>JAHIPN010000397.1 GCA_018894595.1 bacterium | reverse complement strand
TTAAGTTAAAATTATAACTTAAGGGAGGTATTATTTTATAGATATAACTATGGAATTTTCTCTGGCGTTACCTATGGAATTTATTATAGCTTTGAGGATTGTGAAAAGTCTTTCAAATATTCTTTTTCTATTTCTTCGGTATTAATTTTCTCTAATAAGTCCTCGAAAACTGCTACGGTTTCCATGAAACGAACTTGATAATCTCTAAATCTTGGTCTGGCAATAAAGAAATGAGGAAAATCAATTTGTTTCATATATTTGTTATCTTGACCAAAATTTACTCGTGTTGTCTCTATTGGGCCAATTGGAAGTGTTTCTTTACATCTGGGATAATTAGAGCATCCATAAAATTTTCCACCAGTATTTGATCCTCTTTTCGCTATGCGAAGAATCATAGGCGAACCACATTTTGGACATCTAATATTGTTTGACATTAGTTATCCTTTCTTTATATGCAAAGCCTCTGTTTTTCCTTTTTCATTTATATTTTTTTAGGAACTTTTCCGGGTAGTGTTCCCGGATAATAAATTTATCCACTAGGAAATTATTTTGAAATAATATGAAAAAGGTTTGATTTTTTTAATTTATTTAAGGAAAACTTTGATTTTGTGTAAAAACATACTATTATTTATATACTGCATTAGTTGTTAAAAATCCTTCTTTTTTGAGAAATTGTTCGATTTTTATTATTTAACAGCAATTATTATCCCCTGTTTTTTCCATTCTTTCCATTCGAGGTTGGTTATCTCCGGGAGTTGTGTGAGGTCTAGTGCTTCTTTAAATCCTCCGCTTAATGAATCTCTTAGGACAAATATTTTTCGGGAGAGTGGTTCGCTGATTTTTAATATTTTTATCAGTTCATCCTGAGATGCAGTATTTATATTTATGGTTTGAACTTTCGTTTTTGGAGAAGTAACAGATAAAAATGGAAAATTAACATTTGCTTTTTGATATAATTGTTGGGTTCTCTGCCTACTGTATTTATTGGTCCATAAGTTTACAAATTGATTTTGAAATAGCTCAATTATTTCCGGGTCGTCTATTATCATTAGATTTTCATCATTTCGGTTGTTGGCGGAAAAGGTCCAGTTATAAGAACCGGTAAGTAGTATGCGGTTATCTATAATAGCAAATTTGTTATGCATAATATAATTGTTTGAACTGACTCTTGTTTTGATTCCCTTTTGCACCAGGAAACGGGATTGGCTGTATTGGTATTCAACCTGGTCTTTATCCAGATAGAGCCTTACCTTTACACCTCGCTCATTAGCTTTTACAAGAGGGAGGGCGATTTCTCTATCGGTAAAGATATACATGGCTATGTTAATGAAGGCTTCGGCTTGATTGATATTTTTGATGATTTCTTTTTGGGGATTATCGTATAAGGAGAAGTAGACTTCGGTTTTGGCAAGGGAAATAAGAAAAAATTGGGAGATAAGAATTATAGTTAGCAAAAGAATAGTAGTTAGTTTAATTTGTCTTTTATTTTGTGGCATTATTAGATTTCTCTTTTTTAATTATTTTTAATAGAGCATGCCGGTGAATATCTATTCTACTGAAAAAAGAGCTTTTATAATTATACCACGTAAGTTTGACTACAGTATAGCAGAAATTTTAGCAAAAAAGAATGTTTTGAATTTCCATAGTTAATATTCGATAAAAGTTTGGGAAAATCTTTCGCAATGACAGATGAATGCTGGATTCCTGCTTTCGCAGGAATGACATGGAGGACCGGATGGAAAAAATTATTTTGATATAATAAATTAAAAATGTATAATAATAATTGTGAAATAATTAACATAAAGGTAATTGGCTAAATATAAATTATTTAAATATTTAAAAAGGAGGCATTAAATATAAAAAAATAAATATAGAAATTAACAAAAATAGAGACTAAAATATTGTACTTAAGTATATGTTTATCTACTTCTTCATTATCATCTTAGATATATGTTAGAGGCTATTCACTATTTATAAGCAGTTTTTAGTTATAGAAAGATAAAAAGAAAGGAAAGTACTAATGATCAAGCTAATGAAGATTAAAAGTTTAAAGAATTATGGTATCCCCTCTTGTATTGTAAACATCTGGGAAAAACACTATCCTCC